>JAHFDX010000358.1:0-4194 GCA_023248785.1 Myxococcales bacterium | reverse complement strand
TGCATAGGTCCATATCGGCTAGCAGAACATCGTCGCTGAGAGGCCGGATCGAACCTCGCTCGTGCGATGCAAGCGCGTGGCGGAAATAGTTCGATCGTTGATACGAATGAAGAGCCGAAGCACTGATTCCCCAGGCGGCCTCATACGCATCTATCTTCTTCTTGCAAAACGCAGCGCTCTCATACAGCGATTCCGAAAGTTCCACGAGCGTTGCATACAGTCGAACCCGAGCGGGGATGTGAATGGCATCCGGGACAAGAAGGCGCTTTCGCGCATCATCAAACACCGACAGGATGTCTTCGCCAAACGGATCGTCGCCCAAGATTTCGGCAACAAGGATGTTTGCACGTTCTTCCAAGTGCACGTGCACCGAGCGACCATGCACGAGCGTAAGGCGATCAGAATGTCGACTTTGCCCAAATGATCTTGCCGCAACGTCCGCAATGGCACCTTCCTCAACAGCGTATACGCGCCGAGCTCCGGCATTTGCAGCCACAAGCGCAAGCACGCCTGTCCCCGTTCCAATGTCGAGGACGACCGAGTCTGGTTTCACGACGCGACGAATCGCTTGCGAAAAAGTGTCCATCCGCGCTTGGTCGTCGAGCATGGCGATGTGTATTGCGGGGGCATCGAAGCCCCGGCGTGTCGCGTACACGTCGGCGTCTGAGCCGTCCGACTCCACGAGAAATCCGTGCCTCTGCCAATCTTCAATTGTGGCAGCGACTTGCAACCACTCGTGTTTCCCTTCGCTCGGGACCGTGGCAAGCACCTCGCCGACGTCGGCCGGAGTCGAGAAGGTAGCAAACAAGCTTAACAGTCGCCACGGATAGTTTGCGCACGTCTCGCCCGAGTCGAGCGTGAATTCACCGTTGGGCGAGAACGTCGCCTTGAGCCAGGGCAACCATACAAGGCGTGACATTTGCGCTGCGGCTCACTTTGATGGCGCGGATCCCGAAGGCGTAGGTGCAGGGGCAACCACAGGCCCTTTTTCCGCCGGCTTGGACTGCTGTTGAGCTGCCTGCTGCTTCTTGAGTTGCTCCTGAAGGTCTTTGTCTTTTGATGACGACAAATACGCAAGGCCCACGCTCATCAGCATGAACAGCGTTGCCGCGACACCGGTCGCGCGTGTGAGGACATTGCCCGCCCCTTGGCCTCCAAACACTTGCTGCGCTTGGCCGCCGCCGAACGACATCCCAAGGCCGCCACCGCGACCCTGCTGAAGCAAGATTACGAGTACGAGAAAGAGGCAAATGAGGATGTGAATAACGCTGAGAAACGTATACATGCGGACGGCGCCTTGCTTACCACTGAACGACCGGGGGACAAAGGCTTGTCCCGAGCCACCGGCGAGGGACCCCCTCCGAGCCGGACGACGAGCCACCGGCGAGGGACCCCCTCCGTCCCAGTACCCTGATATCCTCCGTGGCTCCGTGTCCCGGATTAACCCCTACGCATCACCGAGTGTCCCCCCCCCACCTCGTTCAAGCCGAGCGTCGATTACGGATGACGAATTTCAACCGTTCACGGAAGGTTCGGCCATCGCGCTTCCCCGGGTAGGAATGGTTCTGCCGGCGCGGTGCATGAAGTGTGCATCCACCGAACAGGTGGAATCGCGCACCGAAATGTTCCAATGGGTTCCGCGCGTTGGCATGTTCTTCGGGTTGATTGGCATGCTGATCACTCGAAAGCGGCTGAAGTACGCGCTTCCGGTTTGCGATCACTGCTACGCCATCTGGAAGCGTTCGCGCTTCGTCCCCCAAGCGCTCGCCGCCCTTTTCGTGCTTCCGGGGATGGGCATGATTGCCTTCGGCGTCGGCTACGCACGCGATCGAATGGTTCAGATTGGCGGCCTTGTTTGCATCTTGTCGCTATTTGTCGTCGTGATTGCGCAGTGGGCTGTACGACCGAAGACGGTGTGGGCTGCGAAGATTGATGACCAGTTCATCTATCTCGATGGAGTCCATCCGCGCGTGACGGCCGCCATTTGCCAACGCCGTTGAGTTGTTTAGCGTGTCGCAGAGGCTGCTGTGCGCGCGATTGCGCCGAACGCCTTCGCGTCCAAACTTGCGCCTCCTACGAGTGCGCCGTCGACGTTTGGGGCGGCAAACAGCGCCGCAGCGTTGTCTGGTTTCACGCTTCCGCCATACAAGATGCGCGTGTTGTCTCCGAGACTCGGTGCGCACTTCTCCAACTGGTTGCGAATGGCTGCGTGCACTTCTTCCGCTTCGGCAGGTCCCGCGTTCTTTCCGGTTCCAATGGCCCATACTGGTTCGTAGGCGATGACACCGTGTCCAACGTGCTCGACAAGGTGTTCGACGAAAGCCGCGACCTGTCGCGCCACAACCGCGAGCGCAAGACCAGACTCGCGCTCGGCGAGCGTTTCGCCTACACACACAATAGGCTTTAGATTGTGTCGAAATGCAGCATGAACCTTTTCTGCAATGTGGGCGTCCGTTTCGCCGAAGTGTTGACGTCGTTCGCTGTGCCCGACGATGACCCAGGAGCATCCGCTTTCCGCGAGCATCGTTGGGCTCACCTCGCCGGTGTATGCTCCCGAGTCCTTTGCGTGCATGTTTTGAGCGGCGACCTCGATGCCTGAAGCTTCGAGTTCATTCGCACACGCCGCAAGCACCGTGAACGGTGGTGCGATCACAATGTCGACTCCCTTCGCGTCTCTGGCCAACGGCGCGATCGCCATGGCCAATTCGACGCCCGTGGTGCCGCCGCAGAACATTTTCCAGTTTCCCGCAATGAGCGGGCGCCTCTTGGCATTCATGGCCGAAGGACCTCGATCCCAGGTAATTTCCGACCCTCGATGAGTTCGAGCGACGCTCCTCCGCCGGTCGAGATGTGCCCGATGCGCGAATGAAGATCGTCGCCTGCGGCGTAGATTGCGGCAGCGCTGTCTCCGCCACCGACCACGGTAAACGCCGGCGAGCTCGCGAGTGCGCGCGCAATCCCGAACGTGCCATTCGAGAACGGCGCCTTTTCGAAGAGACCCATGGGCCCATTCCAAAATACGGTCTTCGCATTCGTCACGTATTTGCTGAAGCGTTCGACCGATTGCGGTCCGATGTCGAGCGCCATCGTGCCCGGCGGAACGCTCCTTGCCGCGACGACTTCACCGGCTGACGCGCTTGTGTTCGTTGCAACGACGAGGTCAGTGGGAAGCACCACTTCCACCTTTGCGGCTTCCGCCTTCTCCAAGATCGTGCGAGCAAGCGAGAGCTTGTCCTCTTCGACAAGAGACGACTGCATCGCAAAACCAAGCGCCGCGAGAAACGTGTTGGCCATGGCGCCACCAATCACGAGCACGTTGCACAATTTGAGCAGCGACTCGAGCACCGCAATCTTGTCTCCCACCTTCGCGCCGCCCAAAATCGCCACGAACGGCCTTTCGGGCACGTTTACAATCTTGTCCAGCGACGCAATTTCCTTTTCGAGCAACAATCCGCACCCGCGGTCTTGGAAAAAACGCGCCATGCGGTGCACGCTCGCGTGAGCCCGATGAACGGCCCCGAATGCGTCGTTGACGTACACCTCCGCGAGCTCTGCGAGCGATTTTGCAAAGGCTTCGTCGTCCTGTTCTTCGCCTTCGTGAAAGCGAAGATTTTCAAGCAAGCACACCTGCCCGTCACGAAGGTCGAAGATCACCTTCTTGGCAATGCCGCCAATGCAGTCTTGCGGCATGTGTACTTCGGCGTTGAGCAACTCGGCAAGGCGCGCTCCGCACGGTTCGAGCGACAGGGCTGAATTGTCCTTTCCCGGCTTCGGCCTTCCCAAGTGGCTCGCGAGAATGACGCGTGAGCCACGCTCCATGGCGTCGCGAATCGTTGGCAACGCCTCGCGAATGCGAAGATCGTCGGTGATGGTGGTGCCGCTCATGGGCACGTTGAAGTCGACCCGAATGAAAACGCGGCGGTTCTCGATAGGGAGGTCTCGAATGGTTCGAATGCCGGCTAACGGTTGGCTCATGGTCGACTCCGCGTGTTTACAACTTGGAAGCTACCAGTTGAGTGAGATCGACCATGCGGTTTGAGAAGCCCCACTCGTTGTCGTACCAACTGAATACTTTGGCAAACCGGTCGCCCATAACTTGTGTCATCGTTGCATCGAAGATCGACGAACGTGGATCGCCGATGTAGTCACTCGAAACGAGCTGCTCTTCGGTGTAACCAAGAATCCCCTTGAGCG
>JAHFDX010000357.1 GCA_023248785.1 Myxococcales bacterium | reverse complement strand
GGACATTTTGTCATTGGTAACCTAGCCAATGACAATTATCTCGCCTTTTATCCATGCACGCGAAGCCGAGGCGCGCTGCTTGTCTCGTCCCGCGGCGTACCGAAGGCGACGCTTGATGAACTAAAGGCTGCAAGGGAGCGCTCGCTGTTTGTCACTATTTCAGCGATCCCCCGCGGGCGCGGCGCCGGGCCGTCCTACGCGCCTCACCACCGCGCAGATTATTATTGGAGCGATCTGCGTTCGGTTGAGATCAACGGACAGCCATTGACGATGCGAGAACACGTCGACGGCCAGGATTTCACGGACTTTGCGGAGATTCGAGCCGCTGGCGGCGCCGCGATCGGAAAGACGATCAAAGCCACCCTCGGTCAGCCCGCAGTCACGCGGGGCGGCCTTGTTGCGGCGGCAAGGGTGCCCGGCGACCACGGAGATCAGGCCTCCCTTCAGGTGGCTCTTGCAGGACTCACAGACGAACAGATTCAAGCGGTTGCGGAAGATAGGTCCGTTACGGTGCGAATTGATGCGGTCGTTCCGATCGCACAGAGCACTTCTGACTTTCGCGTATCGATCGTCGACACCGAGGCGCGAGCGCACTCGGCTGCGCCACACGGAATCGAATATGCAAGCCTCATCGCGGCGGCGCGGGACTGGCCAAGATCGAAGGGCAAGGAAATCGAACTATCGATGCACTGCTCACTGGGCACCAGGGGCAAAAAGGACCGGATTTTTTCTTGGGGCGGTGAGCCGACGGACGTTGTTATTTCCGATGCGCTACTAACGAAATGGAAAGTGATTTGCGACGATGGTTCAAGCCCCAACCTTCGTGTTCAGGCACGCATTGAAAACGTTCGTTCGGGTCTTGGTGCCAAGGTCGACCCTTCAAGACTTAGCGTCGTGAGCGTTTCGCCGTCAGGCAAAGCTCCACGGCCGGCCAAGGCCACCCCGAAGAAAATTGCTTCGACGAGCGCCATGTCCGGCTGTCTTCGGGGCTTCCGGGTGATGTCGGTGGACTCAACACGGGTTAGGTTGTCGGCGGACAAAGTTGACTCTGCAAAAGGGTATTCTCCGCCCGTTACTCTCGACATTCCGTGGACGAAGCGCGATCTCGCGCGCGGCCTTCTTCGGTTCGACAGCCGATCGGGGGCGTGTCTGCCCGTTATGTGGGCTGCAAAAGCGACCCGAACAATCTACGATCGCACCTACGACTTTGTATCCGCAAAGGACATCGATCCTGTACCCGCGGAGTTGGACGCATCTGGCGCATTCACGCGATACACAGATGCACAGCTTGAACGGGTTGCCGGTAAAAACGTGCGCACAGTCATGCGCCTCGTGAGCGCCACTACGAACGCGATCGGGCTCGCGGATGCAGAAGAGGACAGAGACTACTCTCCTCGGTTGAAGGTGGCACTGAGCACGGATCGGGAACGCGCTTTGGCAGGACAATTTGCTGCGGCCGCGGAGACGGTAGTCACGCTCGAAGGTCTCGATTTCACGGGGTCCACGCCAAAATACGCGCTTCGGGCAGTCACGGTCCCGAGCGCGCCTGCACGCGGAGCATGGTCGTGGGCCGGACCGAATCGGCCTTTTTTCGAAGCGATTTTTTCAGAGAATCTCGCCTCCCCCGAGGTGGTGGTCGTGGCCCATGTTGTACATTTGGACGAAGTCGGAGTGTTGCTCGGTTTCACTGTGCCCGCGAGGGACCTGATCTACGCCACAACGACGGCGGAAACGCGCGAGCAGCTGGCGAGAATCAGCCACGACAGTTCCTTTCTTACTCCTGTGCGAATCAAACTCGATCGAATCGGTGAGTGCGGTTCGCGTGGACGCTGCTGGCATGCCACACTTGTTGGAGTGGAGGTGGCTCCATGACAGGCTTTGGTTGCTTGAGGAGGCGGATATGAAACGGTATCTGAGCTTGATTGGATTGCTCGCAACAGCCTGCGCATCTACGCGCCTTCCACCACAGCTTGCCGTGAACGCTCCGCTTGCCGATCTGGGAGCCATCGCGAAACCACAAACTGAAGCTCCGATGTGGACACAGTTGCACATTCACGCGACGGGACGAGAGTCCTTCAGACTTTTTGCCGGTCGAGGTCAGCGGATCTTTGCGACCTCGGGCGCGGGTGAAAGCCGATGGCTCGCAGAGCTCGATCGCACTTCACTGCGGGATCGAGCCGATCTGTTGAGCGGACTTGGCAGCGAGGTTGGTCCCCTGGCAGGGATTGGTGGCGATTGGCCGCATCACGCTGTGATCGCAACAAGTCGACCCTCGTCGCGTATCGAATCGCACGAAGTGTTCGTATCGAACGGGGGAACGTGGACTAAGGCAGGTGATGACTACGGGACGGTTGCTAGCGTGTTTGAATCGCCCGACGGCGAAACGTTGATTGTTCGTGAAAATGGGTCATCTTCAGTTACGAAAGTGAATGGTGATAAGGTCGCCGTGCTGGGAGATAAGGTGCGCCTTCTTTTTGCGACGAACCTCGAAGACGGCTCCGTTCTAGGAATTGTCTCGGACGACGCCACTGCGGGCGCCAACAAATTTTTGCATTGGACGAAATTGGGTCGCACGTTTGTCGATATTCCGAAGGGTAAGGAGGGCCATGGCGCTCCGTCCGTGATCGTGGCACGTGATCGATGGACGTACGCCGTTGGGTGGAATTACCTGCGACACGTTCGCGATGGTGCATACGTTGCGTCGTGGGATGGCAGTGCATGGTCGCCTGTCGATGTTCCGACGAGCGTGGGACACCCTATGCGAGCCGCTGTTACCCAAGATGGTTCACTTGTCGTTGCGACGACGACGTACGACGCGGAGTCGCTCGGCCAAGTATGGGTGCGGAGTATCGACGGACAGTGGCGGAACATTCGCTTGCCTGAAAGCGGCGACGGGTTGCCCTGTACCCCGAGCGATCTCGCTGCGGACGCGAGGGACGTATGGGTCGCGATGCAGTGCACGAAGCACGATATAGCTGAGTATGTGCTCGCGAGTTCAGAGCCACCGTCAGGCGAACCCGTTCGCATCAAACATAAACGGGCGGGCGCTCAATAACTTTCAAAGTTACTTTCCGAGCTTAGCCTTCATCAGATCGCCGAGCGTGCCGAATTGTTGCGGCGCGGCGAAGGCATCCTTTGCAGCTTCAAACTGCGCGCGTTCCTCCGCGTCGAGAGCTGCTTTGACGCTGAGCTTGAGTTTGCCGTCCCCGGTCTCAAGGACCTTGGCCTTGAGCTTGGTTCCGATGGGGAATTTGCTACGAATGTCGGTTCCTCGAGCGACGCCGAGCTCGGCACTTGGCACGAGCCCTCGTCCTCCACGCCCCGCGGTGCCCTCTACCTGCAGAAAAATTCCGTACGCCTCAATGCGTTCTACGATGCCAGTCACGACGGCACCAATCCCAAACTTGGGCGCTGAGACCGAAGCACCGAGGGTGAAGCCCTCGGGCGCCGCGATGAGCGAGACGCGTTTTTGTTCTTTGTCGATGTCCTTGACGATGACGCAGAGGTGCTGTCCAGGTGCAAGCTTTGACAGTGGAAGCGCACTCGAAGTCTCGGATACGTGGAGCAGGCCCTCAACTCCCGCAACGAGGCGAACAAACGCGCCGAAATCGGTCACGCGCACCACGGTGCCCGCGGTGACTTTGCCAGGTATGATTGCGCTTTCAATGTCGTCCCACGGATCTTTCGCCAAGGCCTTGAGGGAAAGGGTCACCTTGGAAATCGGCTCACCGGTCCTTGGGTGAGTGCCTTGTTTTATCTCGCGAATGAGCACACTCACTGTGTCGCCCGCGTTGATCAGATCGACCGTGGAAGCGCTGCGGTCGTGACTTATCTCCGATGCAGGGATGAGGCCTTCTATTCCGCCAAGGTCGACGAACGCTCCAAATTCGCGCACACTCGTTACCGTTCCTCGCAGGACGCTGCCGGGCTTGAGCTCGGCGAGTACGCGCGTCGCCGCGTCCTTTGCATCGCGCTCGACTAACACGCGTCGCGATACCACCACGCTTCGGCCGCCATCTTTGATTTCAATCACGGCAAATGGAAAGGTTCGGCCCACCATGGCTTTCGGATCGGAAACGCGTTCTCCGATTTGCGACTGCGGGCAAAACGCACGAACACCTCCGAGGTCGATTTCGTAACCACCCTTATTCTCTTTCGTTACGCGGCCCTCAACCGACAATCCGGCGGCTTTTGCCTGCTCGATAGCTGCAAGGCTTCCGCCACTGCCCGATCGTGAGCGCGAGAGGCGCACTTCGTCGGTTGCCTGGTCGACGAACACAACGCGCGCTTGCAGCCGGTCGCCTACCGAGAGCGGAATCGTTCCGTCTTCCGTGCGAAGTTCTTCAGCGGGAACGTATGCGGGCGTTTTGCTGTCGAGCTCGACGAAGACAGATTCCTTACCAATCTGCACGACGGTCGCCTCGATGTTCTCACCCACGCGCGGTAGGTTGCGCCGTACGCCCGTCTTCTTGTCACCCGCTTCAAACAAAGCGGCAAATGAATCACTGTCGGACATGATGGTCGAACGGGTCTACCACGCGTTGACCAGGAAAACAGCGGGTTATGAGGGCCCCACTGCTTGTTGCGTGGGCTGCGTGGGGGCGGCGGTAACCTCGATGTCAAGTTCGACAAGCTCGTCGCCTTCTCGCCATACAATGCGCGTCCGGCCGACCTTTCGCCCATAAACCACGTAGACCGAGCGTGCTTCGGACGATGTGGAGTAGGACCAATCGGAGGTGTTCACAGAGGTCAAGAGATCTTGATGGGCCTTGGCGATGCCCGCAATCCCGTCGGACGTGTCTCCGAGTGGAATGGACGCGCACGCGTCGATCACCTTCCATTTATTGCATC
>JAHFDX010000356.1 GCA_023248785.1 Myxococcales bacterium | reverse complement strand
AAGCTCGTCATCGACGGTTTCAATGCTCTTCGAGAGAGGCGCAATGACGTTTGCCAGGCCTCCGGTGGCTAGAACCCGGCACGGGAACTCGAGCTCTTCGCGTAAACGTTCGACGAGACCATCGACGAGGCCGACGTAGCCGTAAACGATGCCCGATTGCATCGAATGTACAGTGTTTCGACCGACGACCTTTGGCGGCAGTGCGATTTCAATGCGCGGCAACTTCGCAGCGCGTGAGAAGAGTGCGTCGGCGCTGATTTGAATACCAGGCGCAATGACACCGCCTAGGTACTCGCCTTTGGGTGACACACAGTCAAAGGTGGTCGCGGTTCCGAAGTCGACCACGATGACGCCGTCTTGCACGCGTTGGAACGCGGCGACGGCATTTACAATGCGATCGGCGCCCACTTCGCGTGGATTCTCATAAAGGACAGGCATCCCTGTTCGAATGCCAGGCCCGACTACCAAGCATTCGATCCCGAATGATTGCTTTACGAGATCCACGATGGGGTCGGTGAGCGGAGGGACCACGCTGGCGACGATGGCGGCCACTACCTGGGAGGCGTTGATTCCGTGCATCGCGAGAAGCGAACGGAAGATCACTGCGTATTCGTCGCTCGTGCGACCTCGGTTGCTTTCGATTCGAAACTGATGAACGAGCGCGCTGTCTCGATACAAGCCGAACACGATGTTGGTGTTGCCGACGTCGATCGCGAGAAGCATCGAATTCCTATCTATCACCTTGATGCGCTTTTCTTATCGGAAGGAGGCTATCTCCGATCGCGAAAATGTTTCGCGAGCTTTGAAATGCAGTGGCGGACTGTTCGCGGTTTGCGTCTAAGAACTGCGGAAATGCCGAAAATCATGGGCTTCTTTTTTGGCATTGCGGGTGCATTGGAGGATCTGTGTACGTGCTGCAAGCCCGCGCGTCAGACACTTACGAGGAGGCCAGTATGTTCGTCCACGGGGATGTTTCGTTGCCCGGGAGGGGTTCATGCAAGAACCTTGACCGAGATCAGGAAACGGATCTCTGCCGTCTGTGGCAAGGTGGCGATCGCAAAGCAGGCGAGCGCCTCGTATGTGCGAGTTGGGCGTTCGTTGTTTCCATCGCCACCGAGTACCGACGCTGGGGAATTCCAATCGAGGACCTTGCGCAGCAGGGAACCATTGGATTTTTGCGCGCAGCCACGAAGTTCGATCCGTCGAAGGCGTGTCGTCTCACGACCTACGCGGCGTATTGGATTCGCGCAGAGATTCGCGAATACGTTGTTCGCACATTTCGCGTGGTCCGCTTGGGTACGACGAAGAGCGAAAGACGCGCACTTCGAACGTATCGGGTAACAGGAGAGACGGATCCCGAAGTGCTGGCGGCTGCCTCGGGCTTGTCGGTAACGCGTGTTTCCGTTCTTCTGCCGCTGTTTCGTTCGCGCGAGGCGAGTCTTGATAGCGAGGGTGATGCGAGCGTTCCATTTGCCGACCGACTTGCGGATGCAGCTCCAACGCCGGAAGCTGAAGCTACGCGTCACGAAGCCGCTCTGCGTGCTGGAGGTTTGATCAACGAGGCACTCATGGAGTTGCCAGCTCGCGAGCGGCGCATCGTGCAAGAGCGCCTCATGAGTGATACGCCGACGACGCTTGATGCATTAGGCCGTGCGCTCGGCGTGAGCAAAGAACGCGTGCGTCAACTGGAGGAGCGCGCGCGGAGTAAGCTGCGCATTTCGCTCGCTGCCCTGCAGGACGCAGCTGAGGTAACCACGGACCTCGCGTATTCATAAGGCGAACCTTTGCATCGGTAGGTTCGCAACACAAACGCCACATGCGCATCCGAGTGGTTTCCGGTACGACTAGTTCTACGTATGAGTGCGACGACATCCTCCGGCGAAGAGCCCGCACGTGACCTGCCTACGCAGGCCGCGCTAGCCAATCCGAAAGACAGTTCTTGGGTTCGCCAGGTCCTAGGGCGTCTCTTGGCACATAGGCTGCTCCACTTTCTCGTGCTTGGAGGGGCGGCGTTTTGGTTTTCGCCTTCGCCAGCGGAGAATGGCCGAACGATACACATCAGTGCCGAAGAGGCCGAGAGCGTGTGGGCGATGCGTGCACGCCACGGAGCGAGCAAGACTCTTGCACCCGCTGAAAAAACGGCGGCGCTTTTGCAGTATGTTGAGGACGAACTCTACTACCGTGAAGGGCTACGCCTCGGATTCGATAAGGGCGATGGCATCGTCCGCAACCGCGTCGTACAAAAAATGATGTTTTATGCGGAGGACGTGGGCGGGGTTTCTGCGCCCACCACCAACAGCGCATTGCATGGGTACTTCGAAGCACACCGCGACAGGTATCGGCGCGAACGGGAGATCAAATTCTTGCACGTGTTTGTCTCGAACACGACGCATCCATCCGATGGCGCACGGGTTGCGATGGCTCTGCGTGACAAGCTCGCGGGGGATTCAACGCTCGATCCTCGCGCACTAAGCGAACCGTTCGCAGCGACGCGTCTTAAGGAATGGAATTATCCATCCGACTTGACGCAAGACCTCGGCGAACCAGCGGCCCTTCGCATCTCTGAGCTTGAGGTTGGCGACTGGAACGCTCCGATCGCTTCACCCTATGGGTGGCACGTTGTACGGATCGTCGAGCGACGAGGAGGACGTCTTGCAACGTTTGAGGAGGCCATGCGCGATGTGCTGATCGATTATCAAAGCGATCGAAAGCGCAATGCGATGGATGCCTTGTACACGCGGCTGCGTAAGGAATATCGGCTTGAGGTCACGCTGCCTTCCGGCGAGACGTTCGTTCTTCCCGAACGAAGTTCCGGTCGCACTGCTTCGCGCGGAGGTGAGTAAGTGAGGTGGTTTTGCTCGTTCTTCGCGTTACTTTTCGTCGTGGTCGTTGCACGCCCCGTTGATGCGCACGGCATGATGACGGCGTACCTCGAGATCACCGAAACGGCTTCCGGAGTTGCAGTGGGGACGTGGAAGCTTCCCGTTCCGAGTCGAGATGTGACTGCCGAAATCGAGGGGTGCACGCGGAGTGAGTTGGCGAACCAACTCCCTGATGGTCAAACCAGCCAGCATGTGTATCAGGTGACCTTTCAGTGCCCCGGGTCGCTTGCAGGGCGCGAGCTCAAAATTAGCGGACTCGGCGTGACTGTGTCGGAAGCGGTCGTCCGCATCGCTCTGTCTAACGGCACGACCGCATCGCACGTGCTCGGGAAACGCGAATCGATTTGGCGGGTACCCGCGACGCAAAGCACGTCGGCGGTGCTCGCTCGATACGTCGCACTTGGTGTAGAGCACATCCTCACTGGCCCGGATCATCTTCTGTTTGTTCTCGGTTTGGTTCTGCTCGTCGGAACGGATCGAAAGAAGGAAATTGCCTGGACGGCGACGTTCTTTACCCTCGCGCACAGCATTACCTTGAGCGCCACCGTGCTTGGTGTGCTTCGGGTGTCGTCGGCTGCAGCCGAGGCCACGATCGCTGCCACCCTCGTTCTTCTCGCGCTTGATCTTGGACGAGCGCAAGCAGCACGTCGCCCGCGCAGTACTGCGTTTGCATTTGGTCTCGTGCACGGGCTTGGCTTCGCCGGTGCACTTAGTGAAATAGGATTGCCGCAAGGTGCGATAGCGCCCGCCCTCTTTGCGTTCAATCTTGGCGTGGAGCTTGGACAACTCGGGTTCGTCGTCGCTATCCTCATTCTCTTCGCGGGCGTGCAACAGAGGTTTTGGGGCGACCGAATGCGCCGCGTAATTTTTTTGCATCAAGCGGGCACGTACGCGATCGGATCGTTTGGAGTTTTTTGGATGTTGCAGCGTTGGGTTGTGATCATGAGTCATCGGTTATGAACAATTTTCCGGAGTGACAGATGCGTAACGTACTGAATCCATCGTCTTTGGTTCTCCTGGGCGCAGCGCTCGTTCTTTGCGGGGGCTGTGGATCGGATACGGCGTCCAACCCGTCCGATGCGGGCATCGACGCGACCAGCGACACGCGAACGGTGGTCGACGCAGGAAAAGACGGCGGTAAGCAAACCGCACCGGAAGGCGGAACCGACGCCGGGACCGATGGCGGCGCAGATGCCGGTGCGGGGTGCGTAAGCGCCTACGATACGGATCAAAACGCACGCGAACTCTATTTCGGAACCTTGCACGAGCACACGGCCTGGTCCCTCGATGCATATTTTGCCGGCACAACCACGTACACGCCCGAAGAAGCATATCAATTCGCACAAGGAAAAACGTCGCGATCCATCGGAGGAAAAACCATTCAGCACACGGCCGCGACGAAGCTCGATTGGGTCGCAATCACCGATCACTCTGAGTTTTATGACACGCAATACGCGTGCATCTTCAACGACGACAAGACCATGACGAGTGTTTACAACTCGAAGTACTGTACGGAAGGACTTCCGGGTGGACCGAGTGGCGGGTACCAGCTCATCGGTGTCTATCGGCAAGCGCAACTTGCTCCGACCGAGCGGGGTGATGCCGCCACCGAAGTTGTCCCCGTGTACCCAGCGCTCTGCAAGGAGACCCCGAATGAAGCGAAGGTGACGGGGGCCTACTCATGCGAGACTTTCGAAAAGACAATTTGGGACAAAGCCAAGACGCTCGCCGACAAGTACAACGACACGAAGGATTGCTCCTTTGCGACGTTGCAAGCCTTTGAGTATTCATCGAATGCGGAAGTGATCCCCGGCAAGAACAAGGTTTACAACCTGCACCGCAACATCATTTTTCGCACCTCGGACACGACGTCCAGCCCGATCGATTTCATCCAGTACCCCACGGTTGATAAACTCTGGCAGGCGCTCGATGCGGAGTGCGTTGCGGGCAGCGAGACGCCAACGAGCAGCAAAA
>JAHFDX010000355.1 GCA_023248785.1 Myxococcales bacterium | reverse complement strand
CGAAGACTGGGATTGATCTTCTCGCTCGTTCTGACCAAGCATTTGTGGATGCCTTTATGCCCATGGTGGAGCATGTGGTTCCTGCGCTGGCGGGGCTCGTCGATGACTGGGTTACCTTTGAGGAGCCGTATTCGATTGTCGCCGCGGAATATCTTGCAGGCATCCATCCGCCCGGAAGCGTCTTGGATGTTGCGGCAGCGGAACGCGCGCTTGTGAACTTGATGTATTTGCACGCGCGCACGTATCACGCGATTCATCGACTCGACACGATCGACGCGGATCAGGATAACGTCGCTGCGTTTGTCGGTTTCGAGAATCTCGCAGTGGAGTCAGTCGCACGCGATCCGAACAACCCGGGCGACGTGACCGCTGCCAAGCACTTCGACTACATCGTGAATCATCAATTTTTGAAGGGCATTTGGGACGGGGAAATTGACGTCGATATGGACGGTCGCGCGGACAATCCAAATACCGACCCTCCCGAGAAGCACGACCCCGAGCTCGAGCGAACGCTCGATTTTATTGGGCTCAACTACTACCAGCGCATGCGCGTGGAGTCGGGTGGCATTCTCGGAGGCAAGGCGCCGTTCTTCGGAACGCCGCATCTCGATGTGCGTGAATACGATCGCACGGCGCCTCACTCTGACAGGTATTGGGAGATTTCCTCGTCGGGTCTGCGTGTCGTGATCGAAGAATACAGCCGGTACAAGTTGCCGATGATCATCACCGAAAATGGAGAAGCCGACGCCGATGATGATCAGAGACCCTTCTACATCCTCGATCACCTTCGCAAGACAGGCGAGGCGATCGCCGATGGGTATGACGTTCGCGGCTATTACTATTGGACCATCAGCGACAACTTCGAGTGGAACGACGGCATCACTCCGAAGTACGGCCTCTTTAAGACTGATTTTTCGGCGAATCCGATGACCCGCACGCGCACTCCTTCGGCGGACGTCTATGAAAAGGTGGCGCGACGAGGCGCCATTGAGAAGGCGCTCTGGGATTCCGTGGCCTTGCCTGCGTACCCGGTCGGGCCGTAGCGGGTGGGTTTTTGTCGATGCGAGGAGGCTTCACCCGACCTCGCACGCTCGGGTGTCAGACCAACTCTGAGAGAAGGCGCACGGCCTTGCACACACGGATGCCTTCACCCGTCACGTACTCCTTCTTTCCTGTGGCGAAAACTTGCATTGCGTCGACGTTAGGAAACTTGCGCTTGAGGTACCGCAGACTTGGCGAGACCTCATCATCGGACCACTTGCATTCGATGAATCTGACGGGTTTACGATCTTCTACGATCACGAAGTCCACCTCTCGGCTATCGATATCGCGAAAGTAGCGAAGCTCTACGTCTCTGCCTTCGGTGTCTTCGACAAAGTTGACCCACTTTAGAAGGTGGCTCGCGATCATGTTCTCGAAACGCGGGCCTCTCTCTCGAACGAGGCTCCAATCGTAGTGGTAATGTTTCTGCTCTTTTTTCACGGCGCGAATACGTGGCGTCCCGAACGGTGCGAGCCGAAAGATCGCATAGAGGCGCTCCAGAATGGTGAGCCAGTGGGCGACTGTCTTATGACTCAATTGAAGATCCTCGCGGAGGGCATTGATCGAAAGTGGAGATCCGACGAGGTCGGGCAACCGAAGAACCAAGAGCTCGAGGTTGCCGGTATCCTGTACGCGTTCGAGGCTGATGAGATCTTCGCGGATGAGTCGGGTCCTGTACTCGCGCGACCATCTTCGAGCTTCGATCTCCGAAGCTCCAAAGAACGGCTCCGGAAATCCGCCGAAACGAAGCAACTCAAGGAGCTCCTTGTCGGTGCGCATCGACAGCTCGGCGTAGGAGAGGGGATGCAGCCTAAGGTAGTGGTATCTACCTTGAAGAGAGTCACCACCAAAGCGATAGAAATCGAGCCGTGCACTTCCGGTCACGAGAATGCGTTGCCCGGCGTTGCGCGTATCGTAGAGACCTTTCACGTAGCTGCGCCATGATCGGTACTTGTGAATCTCGTCGAACACCCACAGTTTCCCATGGGGTAACTGCCTTTTGAGAATGGCTTGTCGATGCTCGGCGTCGTCCCAGTTCAAGTAACCTTTCGAGCGGCCGAGGATCGCCTTTGCCAGCGTGGTTTTTCCGACTTGGCGTGGTCCACCTAAAAAGACGACTTTCTTCGCGAGGTCCGCACGTACCTGGGTTTCAAGATAACGAGTCTCCATGGACGAGTGATTTTGCCATAAGTCAAAATTACACGCGAGTATTTTCTACCGTGGTCAAAAATGACAGATTTCAAGGACCCCATCGGGTGGCCGTACGCACCTCTCGAGGTTTCACGGTGACCTCCTACCGAACGAAAACCTGCGCTGCATAACTCACAATCGAACCATCGTCGGGATCGACGTTCTGCGCATAGTCAATCGTATGCCCACGCGCGTCTGCTCCAATGGATCTCAAGAGTGCATACATCGGGGCAAGCCCACACACGCGCCTCCGATCGAGATCATGGGCAACGTGTTCCCAAAAGAGCGACGGTTCGCACGCGCTTGAACGCGCCAAGCTCTCGCCGTCCACGGCGGCCAAGTCGGCTCGCTCGTCTTCATTGAACGCTCTGCGATCCCCAAACCGTGGCCCAACGTGCGCGAGATCGGCCCCCGCGATCACAGCGATTCGCGATCCTTCGCGTGCCACCATGTTCGCAATTTTACCCAGAAAGTGAGTCACTCGCGCATCGCGCTGCGGGTCGCCTCCACGTGCTTGCAGGGCCCCGAGCCCCGCTAAGATAGGCACGATGCGGATCGGTTTTTTCGCCATGGCATGACGAAGAAACACCGCCTGAAACTCAATCGAGTGCTCGCCCTTGTGATTGAGTACGTCTCGAAATGGATCAAAGCGCGCGCTCGTCGAAAGTTCGTTCACTAGATCGCCTGCAACGGGTACCGCTCCGAGCGGCGTATCAAATCCTTTGTTGAGCAGCGCGAAGGGTTCATGCATCGGCGCGTGCGCTGTTCCAAATACGAGAAATGTGTCTGTTTCACTGGACAACGCTTCTGCGAACGTCTGATACGCGTGCCCGTACGCCACCGCGCCTCGCCACGGATCAATGTGGGGCGAAACGAGCGAGCACGCGTGGCCCGGTAGTGCCGTCGAGCGGGCAGGGGCGTAGCAGTGGTCCACGATGTATGTCCGAAGCGCTTCTGGATCTTCGTGATACGCGCCGCCTGCATGAATCGCCGGACGCAACTGCGCGGCAAGGAATTCCCCTTTGGCCTTCTCCAGCGCTCGGGCAAACGTATCGCTATCGAGGAAAAGCGATTCGTCTAGTTGCCTGACCAACTCAAGCACAAGCGACTGGGCTTCGTCGCCGTATTCCGACTCGAGCTCGCGGGCGATCTGTTTGCACGACTTCTTGCCATCGATCTGAGCGACAATGGCCACGAGCGCCGGGGGGATATGGGCAATTGCGCTTGAGATTCGCTGTGTATCGCGCAAAATGAGCAGCTTGCCCCACCGTGCATCGGGGACGAAAATCATCTCTACAGGGCGCAAGCGCGGGACGAACGTGTCTCGCATCAGCGTTAGTGTATTCGCTCCCTCGAAGAATACTCATGAGACTTCGTCAATGGCCTTGGTTCTTGCTCCATCCGAGCCTATTTGGGGCGGCCTATGTTGCGCTCTTCGTCTTCTTCCACGTGTCGGCGCTTTCGAGCGCGGAACCCAGGCTTGGCGAAGATGCAGCCCTTGTCGCCCAAACGATAAGTGCGCGGTATGGCGGCGAATTGCACGCACTGGCTCGTGCGCTCGTTGTTTTTGGAGCGCTCTATGGGGCACTGCTCGGTCTGGTCGCGAGCGCATTGAATTTTGTAAGGGCACGGTGGATCGACGCCTGTCCCTTATCCGCACACGGACGATGGCTGCGAGGGGCGCTGGTTGTTGTGGTTCTGCATGCGGGGACCCTTCTCGTTTACATCGCGAAAATTCCAGCCGTCTTCGCCCCTTCACTCTATGCGCGCGCGGGAGCGTTGCGAACATTGCAGGTTCTTGTGACCGACGTGCTCGGGGTGTCGGGTTCTGCCGCTCTCTCGTTGGCGCTCGCGTTGTTCATCGGTCTTGGATCGCGTGCCTTTGCGCTCGTTCGGATCAAGCCACGCGTGCCAGGTGCGCTCGCGATTTCATTGCTTGCAGTGCTCGTCGTCCTTACGGCTACCCGGCCGTCTGCCGACCCTGTGGCGAAATTCATCGCGTCCGCGAGAGCTCAACAAACGACAAACCAACCGATGAACGTGCTCGTCATCGGGGTCGATTCGTTGCGGGCCGATCGCATCAATCCCCGCGTAGCAAAGAACCTTGCCAATCTCGCTGCACAGGGGACGCAATTTACGCACGCGTACGTGTCTATCGCGCGAACTTTCCCTTCGTGGGTGAGCATTCTGACAGGGAAGTACCCGCATCATCACGGCCTGCGCTCGATGTTCGCTTCACGGTCAGAACGGGAAGGGGTGCGGGGAGCGTTACCCTCGCTGCTGGAGAGAGAGGGGTATAGGACAGCGGTCGTAAGTGACTACGCAGGTGACATTTTCTCGCATATTGATCTTGGATTTGTTCAGCGAGACGTTCCGCGCTTCACCCTTCGTGAGCTTGCGAGGCAACGCGTTGTGGAGTCTGCACTCTTGGCCTTGCCCGTCATTCATTCCGATACGGGTAGGCGTTGGTTCCCAGAAGTTCGCGGGCTCAATACCACCGCAGACCCCGACATGCTTTCGGACGACGCCATTTTTGCCGTTCGGCGGATGGAGAAAATTCCGTTCTTTCTCACGGTCTTTTACTCGACACCGCATTTCCCTTATGCAGCGCCGAATCCTTACTACAAGAAATTTACG
>JAHFDX010000354.1 GCA_023248785.1 Myxococcales bacterium | reverse complement strand
AGCAAACGGCGCTGACTGCGCCGCGATGGTTCGCTGGAAGGTCAGTCGTTGCTGCGTGGAAACGCCGATACTCCCGAGCAAGCCGGCATAGGGCATTTTGGGGATATCACTCATCGAGGTCGGCACGTCGTCCCTACTTTCGCTTGTCCCTAATTATTCAATGCGCCCTGATTGATCCAGTCACGCACCATGGTGATGCCGAACGACGGGAGTGAGTAGCTTGGAGGCATCTGTCCACCGCATGATTGTGTCGCCGTAATCATTTGGTAGAGGAGGCTCGAGTTTGCATTCGAGGGCACTACGCGCTTCAGCCCGCTCGTTCCACATGAGGATCCCTGCGCCGTCACATTCACCAGATTGGCGTATGTGGAGGACTGGGTCGACATTGCGAGATTGCTCGAGTGCCCTGCCGTATGACAGTTCGCGCAGTTTGGTTGAATGATCTGAGTGTAGATGCTTGTGAATGTCGCTGTCGCGCCTCCCTCGCCCGCGGGTCCGCCTTCGTTTCCGTCGGCCAGGGGTCCGTCATCGCGTGCATCCGAGGGGGGCCCATCCTCTCGGACATCGGGTGGAGGACCATCGAAATAGCCATCGGGTGGGGCACCATCGAAACGCGCATCCGGTGGAGGACCGTCATCGCCCGCTTCGACTGTCGCATCAGCCGCGTCACCCACGCCAACGTCGCTCGCGTCGCTCGTCACGGTCGCGTCGGTTGCGTCATTGACATCGACCATAGCGTTCGCATCGGGCGCACCGTCAGTTGCCGCATCGGTGGAGGAGGAGGCCGAATCGGCGTCTTCACCCGAAGGGTGGGTGTCCGCCGATCCAGCCGGATCCCCGGCGTCGATGATGGTGGCTTCCACGACGTTGCATGACGCGCACGCGATGGCCATAACGGTACCTACGACGACGGTCCACGAAAAAAATGTGCGGTTGTAGATCAGGGACACCCTCACCAAGAGAACAGCGCAAACGCGGCTATTTCTCAACTGTTGCTCTCCTTCGCGCGTTCATGAACGGTTGCGAAACAGAGACTCTGCACCGAGGTGCTCCATCGCCCTCCGAAACGCTCGGTTCGCGCCTTAATTCGCCGCGCAAGGTGACCGCACGTCTATCGTGGGATGATGAGATCGGGATGCGTTGCGTTCGCGCTCGTTGCCGGGACACTTTCCGGGTGTGGAGGGCTCCTCACGCCCAAACTTGCCCCGAGTGATACGCATTCCGTGCGCGGCGCTCCGAAGGATTCGAACCGGTGTGTGGTCGCTTCCACCCATCGAGAGCCGCTTGTAACGGAGTGGTCCGCGTCGTCCAAGGCTCGTCTCGAGATTCTGCTTACTGCAACACTTGCAGATACGGATCGATATGCAGTGGCGGTCGAATACAGCGGGTGCGAGCTTCGCATTATTGATAACTGTCAGCCGCCGGCAGCGTACGATTGGTCGAAGTCGACGCTCAGTCGCGACAGCGTCGACATCAATGACGCCGATGATCTTTACGCGAAACTTCCGCTCGGCGCGGTGAACCTAGAGGGAGCCTTGAAACGCTCGGGGCGCTTGAGCATTCTGACAACCGTGGCTGGGCAAATTCGACTCAAGCGATCCTCGATCGACTTTGATGCAGTGGCCTCCGATCCCGGATGTTCCGAAGCCACCCACATCATCCAAGCGGTGAGCATCGGCGCGTTCAAAATGATCGAGGGCGGTCGTGGTCAAGCTACCGTGGGTGCGGGGGTTGCCGGCATTGGGAACGCAGGGGCGTCGACGATGCGTACCGAGCAAATGGTGCGGGAGGCGGGCTCAGACGCTGATTGCCAGCAAACGACCGAGGGAAAGCCGCATCCGGGGTGTCGGTCACCCTTGCAGTTGTTCTTGCTTCCGATTCCGCATGTTGCCGAGAAGGTGGCGCTGAAGCAAACGACACCCGCAGGCGAGACTCCGCCACCCGCGAAAAAGAGCCGCACGCTTCGTACGATAAGTTACATTTTAGCCGGTCTCGGCGTGGCAGGCCTTGGGGGAGGCACTGCATCGATGCTCGTCAGTGGAGGGATCGAGGGTAAGATCAAAGACGGGGGTTACGGTACGCCCGACGACATCACGAGCGCGCAGGGCTCGATGCAAACGACACGTTCCCTCGGGGCGGGCGGGCTCATCTCGGGTGGACTCCTTCTCGGCGCTGCAGTTCCGTTCTTCCTTGTGGGGGGGAAATGAAGGGGTGGGTCCTCGCAATCGCTGCAATGGCTGCGATGCTTGCGGGATGCGTCGCGCCCAGCCTGGATGAACTTGTCCCCTTTGCTTGCGCGAACAACGGACTGTGCCCGAGTGGGTTCACATGCGTTGAGAACAAGTGCGTTAAGCCGACGACCGATGGTTCCGTTGTCTCCGATGCAAGTGGCGGTGATGCCTACGTAACTCCCGATGCAGGCAAAGACGTGACGGCAGGGGACGGCGCGAGCGATGTGGCCGACGCGGCGGATGTGGCCGATGCTGCTGATGTCGCTGATGTCGCTGATGCGGCGGATGTTGCGGATGTAGCCGATGTATCCGTCGACACAACGGACAGCAGCGCGGCGGGAAGAATCGTGGTTAATCCGACAAGCGGCCTCTCCGTCAATGAGTCGGGCTCGGGTGCATCTCAAACATTTACGGTTGTCTTGGATTCGGCGCCCGTGTCCAGCGTGACAATCGCGTTCTCAAGTACGAAACCAACGGAGGCATCCGTAAGCCCTAGTTCCCTTGTGTTCACCGCAACGGACTGGAGCACGCAGAAGACCGTCACCGTGACGGGAGTTGCCGACAACACGCTCGATGGAAATCAGACGTGGAGGATACAACTCGACAAAGCTGCCAGCACCGACATGAGGTTCGACGGTTTCGATCCGCCCGACGTAACGGGCGCCACCGTAGATACTGATGTGCCGCGGGTCATTGCAAATCCGACCTCAGGCGAGACGTCCGAAAACGCCGGAACGTTTCCATTCACCGTTCGGCTCAATGGACCGCCAGCACAGACGTTAACGGTTTCCCTCACCTCGTCGAATACGAGCGAAGGAACTGTAAGCCCGTCGACGCTCACCTTCACTGCATCCAATTATTCGTCAGACCAAACCGTCACCGTTACTGGGGTGCAAGACAACATCACCGATGGCAACAAATCCTACACCATCAACGTATCCGCCTCATGCGGCGATCCGGTGTGGGCGACACCCACCGTGCCTACGGTTTCAATGACCAGCCTCGACGCCCCCGTGCTCGAGCGCGCGAGTGTCAGTACGGCGGGCGTTGCGGGTAATGGTCAGAGTGGCGGCACTAGCACCACTACGTCAGTGGTACTCGGAGCCCCCAGCCTGTCGAGCGATGGTCGCTACGTTGCCTTTTCCTCTGAAGCATCCAACCTTGGGGGGACGGATACGAACAGCGTTGCCGATATCTTCATCTTCGATCGCGTCGGACGAACCACAACGCTCATGACGAGCGGCACCGCAACAGGCGCAAGCAGTCGCCCGACCCTATCGGCGAGCGGAGGGTTCATGATCTTTCATACCCTCTCGTCCTTTGCCAGCGCGGTTCCGGGTTGCGTTGTGATGGACACGAGTTCGCGCGCCACCTTTCAGATGTCGACGTCGACAAGCTGCGCGCCCTACGACATCACGTCCGACGGCGTCTTTAGTGTCTTTACCGAACCGAGTGGAGGCAACACGCTCGTCAAACGCTACAGCAAGACATCATCATCCTCGACGACGGTCGCGACTGTGGCCTCGTGTACCGCGGCCAGCATTAGTAATGATGGCCGTTACGTTTCGATTGTCACGACATCGGCTCTCGACGCTGCGGACAGCAACAGCAAGGCCGATCTGTATGTTGTGGATATGAACAATTTGTCGGCGACACCCGTTCGCGTGAGCACCACCAGCACGGGCGCCCAGCTTGCGAGCGGGGTTTTGTCGGGTGCCATGTCAAACGATGGCAACTACTTGTCATTCACCACCACGAGTGTCGCCACGTCCTCCGACGCGGATACAGACGAAGACGTATATGAGGTAAAACGCGGCGACCAGACAACGGTGACTCTTGCATCGCGCATCACGACCATTCCTGCAGGCTTCGCAGGTACGAGTGATTTATCGACCGATGGGCGTTACGTGGTGTTTGAGTTCGCAACGCCTGCGATGAATTACGCAAAGCAGGTATGGGTCTTCGATCGCCTGCTGTCCAAGACCACGACCGCTCACAGCACCTACGACAACGTGCTTCCCACCGACGCCACCGAATACCCAGCAATTTCGGGGGATGGTGCATGGCTCGCGTTCGAAGGTCGCGGCACCAACATGGTCGCAAACGACACCAACGGCAAGTACGACATCTTCGTTGTACCGCGGCCGTAAATCGCTACGGCATTCGCTCGAGCTCGCGCGCGTTGTTTCTGAGCACGCCGTGACCGCACGTGGCAATGTACCAGTGACTCCCATCGTTGTCGGGGGCGATGGCCCAGAGATAAAGATGCGCTCCGTGGCGAATGATCCCTTCGTTCGCAAGGGTCCAGCTCGAGCCGCCGTTTTCCGAATGGAACACCTTCTCGGTGTGGTAGGTGACGAACAACTCATCGTGGTTTGCGGGGCTCACAGCGATGCTGTCAACGTTGTCGAATGAACCGAGGCCTGGGAGCACGACGCGCCATGTGGCGCCGCCATTGTCTGTCCTGTAGACGTGGTCGGGTGCTCCAGTCTGGGCGGGGCCGCAGTAGCTTATGTTCGTACCCACGTAGGCGATGTTGGCGTTCGTGGGATCCACGGCGAGCGTGTACGCGCAAAGGCTTTGAAGTCCGGAGTTGATTTCTGACCAGGTGGCTCCTTCGTCGATCGTCCGGAATACGCCA
>JAHFDX010000353.1 GCA_023248785.1 Myxococcales bacterium | reverse complement strand
TCCGTCCCATGGCGCTCCAGGCCTTTGGCGACCCTCTCGAGTGCAAACACGACACTCCTCGTTACGAAGACCATTGATGGAAACACGCCGAGGGACCCCGACGTTGCAACGCCCGGGCTCTGCGCACCCGCAACGGGCACCCTTTCCGCGACAAGCCTGCCGGTCGATCTTTCGAGCAGCTCCGCGCTCAGTCTTCCAGGAAACGGGAGCAATGGACTCAAGCGTCACGCACGCTACAAGCTGCGTGGATGCAGACCGGGCTGGTCGCTTTCGTCCGTGTTCTCGATCGCTTTTGATATCCAGCTTCCACAGCCCACGCTCTATGGCGAGGGCCTCACCATGACCACACCCGCGCCCGGATTTGGAACGGTCAGTGGGCAGCTCTCGATCTTCTTTCGCTCCGAGGCGCGAGGAACTCCCAATGCGGACGGGGCAGCGGGGGAGGGCGTGCTTTGCATTGGAAAGAACGGCGTTACGCCCCACTGCGGAGCTGACCTTGCATCGTGCGTTGTGAATGCAGACGTGACAACGTGGCCCCTCGCAAACTTCAGCGAACCCGAGCCACAAAATGTAACAGGGAACGTTGCCTATGATGTTTGGGATGGCCCGGGCACGAATGATTACAACGCATCGGACAAGCGGAACTTCAGCGTGGTGGCGTGCCGACCCGGAACGACCCCCTCGCTTGAGGTGTCGGGCGTTTGGGCGTGGTGAACCGCGACTGCTGCGAATCCCAAAAACGCGTCCAGCTCAACCATGTCGCCACAAATCGTAATTAGATCATCATCGGTTACTTGCACGGCCCCTGTTTCACGTCATGGTGTATGCGCGACAGCAGAATACATTGACGCCGGATGTACGACCGGCAGGAGAGGGTTCGCGCATGAGCTCGAATACGATTCGATTGCAGTGGTTGATCCCGGTGGTGGTCCTTTCGTCCCTAGCGTGTTCGAGTGTGGACGACGCGGAATATAAGACTGTCGACGTTCCTTCGAGTCCAATTCGACAGGACGCGAGCCCGAAGACACCTGATGCGGGCTCGACACCTCAGGTGCTCGACGCTGCTCTCTCGGATGCGCCTCAACCCAACACGGATGCATCTGGATCCGACGGTAGCTCCGTCACCGAGGACGCGTCGAGTACTGATGCTTCAACAACCTCAGCCGCGGTATGCGGCCCGTACAACACCTGTGCTGCACCGTTCGAATTACCGAGTATCAGTGGCGATGATCATAGCGAATGGACCGGAGCTGCTGGGTCTGAGACCGCGTGGCTCAAGGTGAGGCTCCGCGAAGACGAACACGGTCTTTCGGCGAAGCCACTCAAAGCACAACTTTGGCTCGAGCAACCGGCAAACGCCATTTTTGACCTCTACGTGTACGACGGCTGCGGCTCGCAGATTGCGTCAGGCATCGACGCAGCGAAGAGCAACGTGATCAATCTCGAGTTTCCGGACAACAAATCGCTCAGTGGATCGGACGATTCAAAGGACCTTTATGTAGAAGTTCGTTATCGCTCGGGCCTCTGCTCATCGGAGAGCGCGTGGACAATGTACATCGTGGGGAATCGCTAAAGGGCTGGGGACGTGATAAATCCCGAGCGTCATGCGTTATTCACGCGCGCTCATTCCCACTGTTAAAGAAGACCCCTCGGACGCATCCAACGTAAGCCACGTACTTTTGACACGCGGCGGGTACATTCGTCGCGTTGGCGCGGGTATGTACGATTTCTTGCCGCTTGGCTTGCGTGTGCTTCGCAAGATCGAAGCGGTTGTTCGAGAGGAGATGGATCGCGCCGGCGCGCTTGAAATCTTGATGCCCGCGCTCTTGCCTGCGGAGTATTTCAAAGAGACTGGGCGGTGGGATCGTTTCGGCGACACTCTTTTGCGTCTAAAGGATCGCAAGGGTGGCGAGTACCTTTTGGGTCCGACGCACGAGGAAATCGTGACCGATATCGCGCGGCGGGAAATTCGCAGCCACCGCGATCTTCCAAAGAATCTGTACCAGATCCAATCGAAGTTCCGCGATGAGCCAAGGCCACGCGGAGGGCTTCTAAGGTGCCGCGAGTTTTTGATGAAAGATGCCTATTCGTTTGATGCCAACGAAGAAGGCGCAAAGCAAAGTTACGAATTGATGCGAAAGGCCTACTGCCGAATTTTCGATCGCATGGGTCTTACCTACCGCATGGTTGCCGCAGATTCCGGGGCGATGGGGGGCTCCACGAGCGCCGAGTTTCAGGTGCTCGCAGATTCAGGCGAAGACGCAATTGTGGCGTGCAAGGCGTGTTCGTATGCAGCGAACGTCGAGGTCGCCACGGTGGCCGCTCCAAGCAGCGCAGTGGTGGGTGTGCAGGACAAGCGTGGCGAAGAAGTGCATACGCCAGGCCACGGCAGCATCGAAGATGTGACGAAGTTTCTTGGAGTCACACCGAGGGCGATGTTGAAGTCCCTGCTTTACGTGGCAGAGACGAACGTCGTGATGGCTGTTGTCCGTGGCGATCATGAAGTGAATGAAATTCGCCTCGCGCGTGAACTCGGCGTGTCCGAAGTATTTTTAGCGAGTGAGGCCGATGTGCGTCGATCGACGGGCGCAGCCGTTGGATTCGCTGGCCCGGTTGGATTCAAGGGGCGCATCGTGATCGACCGGGCGGCCGCGGCCGTGAAAGGCGCTGTGACGGGTGCGAACAAAACAGATTATCACGTGGTCGGCGTGGAGCATGGGCGCGACTTCGATGCTCAGGTGGTCGACATCCGGCTCGCGATGACGGGCGACGCGTGTCCTCAGTGCGGGGCAGTAGGGGGGCTTGTTTCATACAAAGGGATCGAAGCGGGTCACATTTTCATCTTGGGCACTCACTACGCAGATGCGATGGGTGCCACGTATCTCGATGAAGCCCAGAAGAAGAAGTCGCTCGTGATGGGCTGCTATGGCATCGGCGTTTCGCGCTTGGTCGCCACCACGATCGAACAGCACAACGATGAGAACGGTATTCGTTGGCCGATGAGCATCGCGCCGTATCACCTGCACCTCGTCACGCTGGGCAAAGACGCGCCGCTCATTGAAGCAGCGGAAGACATTTACGATGCCCTTTGGGCGCGTGGCGTTGAAGTGCTCTGGGACGACCGAGATGAGCGCCCTGGTGTGAAGTTCAAGGACGCCGATCTCATTGGTGTTCCCTTGCGCGTGACGATTGGCGCGAAGGGACTTGCCGCTGGGCATATCGAGCTCAAGCCTCGCGCGGAGTCAGATCCGAAGAAGGCGGAGTTTATCCCCCTGGCCGATGCCGTTGAGCGAATTGCTGCGGCTGTGAGCGCGGGCAAGGGGTGAGGCGTGGGGCGCGTTGTTGAGCTTCCGCCGCCTCCTGTCGAGCCAATTCGTTCTCCAGAAGTTACGTTTCGAGGTGAGCGGGCGATCCTATTGAAAGGCCCAGCGGGCGTGCTCGATGCGCGGCTCTTTGGTCCGAGCGATGCCCGTTACGCGGTCGTCGTGTGCCATCCACATCCGCTGTACGGCGGAAGCATGCATAGCCCGGTCCCGCTGTCGATTTCAAAGGGACTCTCGGAACGTGGCGACGTTGCGTACGTTCGCTTCAACTTTCGCGGAGTGCCGAAGAGCGAAGGTATGCACGACCATGGGCGCGGAGAGATTGACGATGTAGCAGCCGCGCTGAATGCGCTGCGAGAACATGCTCCAGGCGCCAGCGTGAGCCTGTGCGGTCACTCGTTTGGTTCGTGGGTGGGGCTTAAGGCGGCAGGGCGAGAACCAGGTGTCGATCGCGTTGCGCTGGTGGGCCCGTCAATTCGTTTTTTTCAGTTTGATCCGAAGGACGGTGCGCCGTTCGATGGCAGGCTTGCCATTTTTCTTGGAACCGAAGACGAATTTTGCGACCCAGAAGAGGGGAAGAAACTAGCGGAGATCCTTGGCGCAGAACTGCGATTGTTTGATGGGTTTGATCACCACTTTATGAAGTCGCGGCGTGCGCTTTCCGAGCAGGTTGTGAAGTTCTTGCTGCCGGAGCGATCATTTTGAGCGCTTACTCCAACAAATTCAGCGCCGCGAGGAGCGCGTTTGCACTGTCGGCCATCTCACCTGTCGACAGCCCCGACTCCTCGTTGACCTCTCGTTCTACATATAGGTCCTTCGGAAGCTCGAGTAAGAAACGGCTTGGCGGTCGCGGAATTGCATTGCCGCGCGCCACACGCGATCTCGAGCGCGTGATCGTGAGTTTCTTTTTTGCACGCGTAATTCCGACGTAAAAGAGCCGGCGCTCTTCCTCGATGTCAGCCACAGTTGCGTCCGTCACGCGGGCCTCAAGGGTGCGTGAGTGTGGAAGCGTTCCGTCTTCGAGACCAATAAGGAACACGACGTCGAACTCGAGTCCCTTCGAGCCGTGCAACGTTGAGAGCGTAACGGCCTTCTTTTCCTCGTCATGCTCCTCGCTGTGATCGAGCAACAGCGCGTGCAAGAAGCCCATGAGGTTGTCTTGCGCCGTTGCTCCGCCGTTGCGTGCGATGCGTTGCTCACGCGAATGAAACGCGCCGAAGAGGCTCTCGATATTCGACCAACGTCGCGAAGCTGCATCGCGATTGGGAGAGCTTGCATCGATCTCTTGGCGCAGTTGGGATCGATCTGAAAGAAGCTCAAGCACTTCGCTTGGCGGACGTCGCGCGGTGATCAGCGCCGCGCGAGCCTCGGAAATCATGCGCTCAAGGGAGCGACATCCTTCGCGAGCGGCGCCCCCGATGTCGTCGAGTGCATCGATGCGCTCGATTGCTTGCCACAGCGTCCATCCTTTGGCGCGCGCATGCTCGCTCAGCTTCGTGAGGCTCGCCTCGCCGATGCCACGAGCCGGGTAGTTGATGATGCGTCGCAGCGAAATTTC
>JAHFDX010000352.1 GCA_023248785.1 Myxococcales bacterium | reverse complement strand
CGTTTGAGGCGACGGCCATTGCAGCTTCGGCACAAGCCGGAAATACAACGACCACTCTCCTAACTCTCAATACGAACGATCCGACGAAGCGCAAGATCTCGATCCCGGTTCGCATTACGCCTGCGGGTGCAACTCTCACGGTGTCGCCAGCAGTCGCTGATTTTGGAGCGTTCCCGCTGAACGCTCAAGCGCCCGACTTGCCAGTAACGCTTACGAATTCTGGTAACCGCGACATCACGCTCACTATCGCTCAGCCCGCGGATTCGCAGTTTTCACTGACATGGCAGGGAGCACCGAACAAGGTGACCCTCGCCTCGGGCAAAAGTGTAACTGGCTTGATTGCGAAATTTCGTCCGACGACCACCGATAACTCGTCGACTACTGCGAAGCTTTCCGCGACCGATACGACGTGCGGAACCAGCGCGAAGGAGATCGCGCTCAAGGGTCAGGGGTCAAATGGCAAAGCTGGCGTGACGCCGGCGACCCTCGATTTCGGACGCACCAATTGTGGGGCAACGGCTGCCCCACAAACTTTCACCATTTCGAATACGGGCAACGGAACGCTCACGTATAAAGCGGCACTGGACACGACTGGCGCGAATTATTATGCGCTGTCGCCCACATCAGGATCAGTCAGCGCGGGTGGAAAAGCGACGGTCACCGTGACTCCGGTCGCGATACCCGAGCGCTCGGCGGTGACCCCGAATTTCTACGCGGGAACAGTGACGGTTACAACCAACGCAGCGGGCGATTCGCCGCATTCGGTTGCGCTTACACAAACGGCACAAGGCGCGATTCTGACCGCGAACCCATCGTCGGTTTCGTTCAGTTCGATTCCTGTCGGCACATCGCAAGATTCGAGCATCACGCTCACGAACGCGGGAAATATGCCATCACAAGTTACATTATCCACATCGGGAACTGGTTTCTCAGTTACGCCGCCGTCAGGCTCTGTGGCGAGCGGCACCTCCTTAGGCACCACGGTGACGTTCAAGCCCGCAAGCGCGGGAACTGTCACCGGTGCCATTAAGGTAGCCGCATCCGGCACGGTTCTTTGTGAACCATTACCTGCTGATATTGGACTTACGGGTCATGCGACGAACGGCAGTGTTTCTCTTTCGGCGCAGTCGCTCGACTTCGGGTCCGTCGCGTGCGGGTCGACCGCTCAGGCGCAGACCCTTACGCTTCGCAATCCGGGAAACGGAAGCTATACGTGGACGGCGGTGCTTACGAAGGGTACTTCGTCGTCGTATACGCTCAACAAGGCAAGTGGCACGGTGTCGGCAGGTGGTTCCGATGCTGTGGTTATTACACCACGAGCCATTCCGACGACGTCGGCAGTTCCGGGCAATTACAGCGACACGCTCACCATCACCACCAACGTTGCAGGCGACTCGCCGCATACGGTCACTCTCGCCGAAGCGGCTCAAGGCGCTATATTGCGCTTCTCGCCGACGACCCCGCTGGCCTTTGGCCAAGTCAACGTTGGCAGCACATCGACCGGGAACGTATCGCTGGCAAATGACGGTAACAGCGCTGCAACGGTGGCGCTTGTATCAAGCGACGGAGCGGTAACACTCAGCCCAGCATCTGTCGCCGTAAATGGGGGAAGCACAGGAACGTCGCACGCAACATTCCGACCGACGTTGGGTAAATCGTACTCTGGCACGATCGGAATCAACTCGGCGACCGTGAGCGGGACGCTCTGCGCGCCGTTGCCGTCGGCGATCTCATTCTCGGGCGAAGGGGCCACGGGGTCGGCTTCCATCTCGCCAACAAGTATTTCGTTTGGCGACAACGGTTTTGCGAATTGTGGCACACAAGCGTCGACTCAGAACGTGACCGTTCGAAACGCGGGGAATTCGGCGTTCAACGTTACGGCGGTCACAATCCCATCCGGTTACGCTTACAGCGCGCCGAACGGTCTAGCGGTAGCCGCGGGCGGGTCCGTCACGCTTGTCGTCACTCCGCCCGCCATTCCGGCAACGCTAACAGCGGTAACAGGATACGCGGGGAACATGGTCATCTCGACAGACATTCCGAACGACACGAGCCATAATGTATCTCTTTCAGTTACATCTCGAGGGGCCATTCTCGGTCGTGCGTCGAACACCGTTTCGTTTGCTGATACCACCTGGCCTGGTTCGTCCACAGCCACGCAGACGTTTACAAACGTGGGCAACGTGTCGGCGGTACTTTCCCTCACGTACGCAGAAAACGAGACGTTTTCCGGTCCCTCGTCGCTGACAGTCGGCACGTCAGGCGCAACCGGGACGTTTACGTTTACCCCGTTGAGTTCGGCGGCGTCCTCCGCGGCTGTGACGCTCGGGGTCGCGACTGGCACAGCAATGTGCGGCGCAGTGCCCTCGGCATTCACGTTGAGCGGTACAGGCAAGGCACCTGTCATGACGTTTAGTGTGTCGTCTCTCGACTTTGGCACGGTGAGCTGTGGAACCACGCCCACCGACCAAAATGTTGAACTCAAGAACACGGGTACCGCCGACTTGACGAATATCGTCGCGTCGATCACGAATGGGCAATTCTACCAAAAGGGATTCTGGACGACGAACCCCGGCACGCTGAAGCCTGGTGAAAGCGTAACAGCCACAGTTGCCGTGATTTCAGACCTCGCCGGACAAACGACGGATACGCTCCAAATCTCCGCAACCGCACCGATGTCGACGGCGTCGGTTTCTCTCGCGGTCACGAAAAACGGAGCTCAGTTTTCGTGGTCGCCAAACCCGACGATGACCATCCAAGCAACTGCTGGCTCGACGGTTACGCAGACCATCTCTGTTACGAACACGGGCAATATGTCGATCGAGCTCTACGCGTCGCTCGGATCGGGTGCGAATTACTTCAAGGAAGACTTCGGGTTGGAAACCATTGCCGCAGGCCAAACGGCCACTGGCAACATTTATTATATCGGTCGCGTCGATGAGACAACCACATGGTCGACCACGCGCTCCACGAGTTCGATGACGCCCGTGTGCGGATCATATCCGTCCGTCACTGTCGTCGGCGACACGCTGTAGTCTGATCTCGCGCAGCCCGCGGGGGCTTCTGTGCCTGCGCACGGCTCCATGCCTGCCAGCAGGACGCTACCGCGCTCGGGCCCGCGGGCTAAGCGAGCTCTGTGAAGGGCACGATGGTGGTTTCGACGAGGTCGCCTAGCTTGGCGGTTACGTCAGCAATGGTGTCCGCTGCGGTTCCCGTCATTGCAATCACCATGTCCTTCGGGACAATCCGCATTTTTATGGCGTTCGACGCAGTTTCCGCCGTCACGCTCGCAATGTGATCGCGGTGCGCGGGGTAGTAGTCTGCAGGAAGGTCGAGGAGGTGCGTTTCAAGCGCGAGATGCATGCGCTTGTTCGCCGTGTCCTCGTCGAAGGCAAATGAGCGCGTGAGATACCGCTTTATGAACGTCACTTCGCGGTTGGATACGCCTTCTTCAACCCAGTGTTGAAGCAGAGCAAGTTCCACCTGAATGCATGCCGCGGAATCGGCGGCGGCCGGGAAGGTCCACATTGAAAACGCTTGGCGGGCTCGATCGATGGAAAGGCGCGAGCTCGCTCCGTACGACCATCCACGTTTGCTACGAATTTCGCGAGTCAATCGTGATGTAAAGGTTCCACCAAATACGGCATTTGCGACGGACAGCGCAAAGTGATCGGGATCGCGAGGATGGGTGCCAATACCGCCGATGATGATTTGTGATTGCGTGCGTTCGGGTTTGTCGACAAAGACGAACCGTCGTCCATGTTTCGGAGATGGCGATATCACAGCGGTTGACGGTGTGGGCCTGTGCGGGATGCTTTCAACAAGAGAATTAGCGAACCTTCGTGCGTCGTCCTCCGCGACGTCGCCGGAAAAACCGATGATCACGTTGCCTCGAACCACGTGCTTGTTGACGAACGAGATGACTACGTCGCGATCAATAGTCTCAAGCCCCGGAATCGTTCCGACACCCGATCGCGAATAGGGGTGCGCTCCAAAAATGGCGATTTGAAACGCGCGTTGAACGAGCGCACGGTCGTTCTCCATCGCCTCTTGGATTTCAGCGATCGTTTCCCGTTTGAGCCGCGCAAGTTCAGCTTCAGGAAACGTGGCTTCGCGCAAAAGTTCGTTGAGCAGATCGACGAAGGGGCCCACGTTGCGCGCAATGACTTGCCCGTGAAGCGCGACGGAATGCGCGGACGTATCAACAAGCAGTTCGGCGCCGAGCGAATCGATGGCCTCATCAATTTGGCGCGAGGTGCGCTGCGATGTGCCACGCCGCAACATGCGCATCGCGAGCCGGGCCAGGCCGAGATGCTCTTTTGGCTCGTCGACCGTTCCTGTGCGCAGCGCGATGACAATCGACACGAGGGGCACGTTGCGTGACGACTCGACAATGAGCATGGCGCCGTCAGAAAGCGAATCGACCAAACTCACGTCAGTTCTCCTTTGTAACCCAAACAGTCGTCCGGTAACGGTCGACGAGATAACGCCGTGCAGCGCGACGCACGTCTTCAGGCGTTACCCGGCGTGCAGCCGAAAGCCGCCAAAAAGCAAGCGATGGGTCCCCAAGAACGGTCTCGTAAAATCCGATCTGTTCGGATTTACCGCTCACAGTTTCAAGTGATTGCGCCGTGGCGAGTTCGATACGCGCTTTTGCGCGCTCGAGCTCGAATGGCGTGACGAGTTCGTTCTGAAGGCGATCGACCTCACGAATAATCACGGCCTCAAGATCTCGCGCACGCACGCCCTCACGGGCGGTCGCGCTGATTTCGAAAAGCCCAGGATCGCGGAATGTGGCTGCCCAGCTGCGAGGCTCCGTCGCCATCTCACGCTGCGTCACGAGCGCGTCGTACAAGCGCGACGCGCGTCCGCCTGTGAGCGTTTCACCT
>JAHFDX010000351.1 GCA_023248785.1 Myxococcales bacterium | reverse complement strand
ATCGTTCTGAATGGTGCGGCCAGCGTATGGCAACCCGTAAAGTCCGCGTACGTCCGCAAACGCGTAGAACGCACCCTCGGGTGTTCGGCACTTGATACCCGGCACGGAGTTAAGGCCCGTAATCATCACGTCGCGGCGCTTTTGAAAGGCCTCGCGCATTCGATGAAGATCGTCGAGAGAGCCCGTCAGTGCTGCAACGGCTGCGTGCTGGGCAACCGCGGTAGCGTTCGTGGTGCTCTGCCCTTGGACAAGATCCAACGCTTTTGTAACCGCTGAAGGTGCGATTGACCAACCGATGCGCCAGCCCGTCATGGCAAACGATTTGGACACGCCATCGATCAAAATGATGCGATCGGCCAAGTCGGGTGCGATAGCCGCGGCGGAAACGTGCTTGAAGCCATTGTAAACGAGGTCGGCATAAATTTCGTCGACGATAATCCAACAGTCGTGCCCCCGGAGCACCTCAATGAGACCTCGCATCTCGGCCTCGGAGTATGCCGTGCCCGTAGGGTTCGATGGCGTACAGAGCACGAGTGCTTTCGTCTTGGGCGAGAGCGCATTTTGCAACTGTCCTGGCGACATTTTCCAGCCAGATTCTTCGGCCGTCTGCACGATGACGGGCGTTGCGCCAACGATGCGCACCTGCTCGGGGTAGCTGACCCAATACGGAGCGGGAATGATCACCTCGTCGCCGGGTTGATACAACGCGAGCGCGAGGTTGAAGAGCGCGTGTTTTGCGCCCACCGAAACGCAAATGTTCTCGGGCTTGCAGGTCACGCCGCGCCGCAAAAGCGTCGCATCAACAATGGCCTTCTTAAGCGCGGGGATGCCACTCACCTGCGTGTACTTCGAAACGCCCTGGTCTATCGCCTTCTTCGCTGCTTCGAGCACATGCGCCGGCGGCTCGAAGTCAGGCTCGCCCACTCCAAACGCATACACGTCGATTCCTTGTGCGCGAAGCTCCTGCGCTTTGGCGTTCATGGCAAGCGTGATGCTGGGCACAACAACACTGAGGCGATCGGCAAGCGTTCGAGGCACGGGAGACTCCTTTGAGGAGTGCGAGCTTACCGCGTACGCTACGCCTTGGCTTCGGTCTCTGTCTTGGCGGGCTTTGTGGCCTCTGGCTCGCCTGGCTTCTTTTCGACCTCATCCGCCTCGCGGAGGCCCTGTTTGAAGTTCTTGATGCCCTGGCCGAAACCCTTGCCAATGTCGGCGATCCGCCCTGCTCCAAACAGAAGCAGCGCGACGAGGGCGATAATTAGAATTTCCGGCAGTCCTAGAGGTCCCATCGCGATGACTCCTTATAAAAGGGTAGCAGCCAGCGAAAATCGGCGCAATCCAGCAGGTGTCTCACATGGTACTCGCGAATCGATTGGGGGCTGCGCGCAACGAACTGCTTTGAGCTCATCAAGGCGGTGATAAGATGAGCTTTCCTTTGTCACTCACGAGGACAACATGACTACGCAACCTCGGACCTCGCCTCGAATATTGCCTCGGACGTTGTCCGTAACCTTACTAGCGGCTTTCGCGACCACAACGTTTTCATCAACGGCGGGAGCCACGGAAGTGTCCGGCAAAGGAAAAGGCATTGCCGGCGGCGTTTTGCTCGGTGCCGAAGTTGTGACCATGGTCGAGTCCATTGCCGGTTTGCGCGGCGCCGGATGGTACATCGCGGGAGCCCTCGTGGGTGGAGCGGGAGGAGGCGTTGGGGGCTACTTCGTCGAAAAGAAGACAACCGACGGAAGAGCTCCCACCTACATGATGGCCGGCGGAATGGCACTTCTGATTCCGGCGCTCGTTCTCACGCTCAACGCCAACCGCTACCGCCCCACCGAGCCAACGACAGAAGACAACGCGCCGACCAACACGCCCCCGGCCGATCCCGGGACCACCGGCGGAAAAAGCGCAAGCCGATCGAATCGACGAGACCGACAAGAAAAACGGGCCAATCCTGTTCATGAAGTGAACCGAGTGATGGCGCGAGCGCCCGAAGCCGTGGTGCACCCAAACCTCGTCAACGTGAACGAAGGCAAGTTCCGCGTGGGCATTCCGATGCCAAACGTCGTTCCTGTGTTTACGGACACAGAACGGCAGCAGTACGGCGTCAAGCAAGCGACCGAAGTCAAAATGCCGGTCGTGAACGTGCGGTTTTAGCGCCTACCCTATGCGCGCATTCATCATGTTCCGCGAAGTGCCCCCAAAGAATCCTTTCGTGTATTCGGAGCGACTGTTGATACGCTGAATCACGTTGGGGAGCGCAGCGCACGGATGTGTGCTGAACTTTCCGATGCAGTGCGCCGTTGTCGACGTTGGACCCTGTCGAAAAGAGCCACCGCTTCATGCAACAGACGCAGCGTTCAAATTCCGGTGCGAAGGCAGCTGATCCGATGCTTGGTCGTGTCATTGCGGGACGATATCGACTCGAAGCACGCGCTGGCGAAGGCGGCATGGGCATCGTCTATCGCGCGAGGCACGTTCTTATCGATCGGGTTGTAGCCCTCAAGCTGATCCGACCCGATTTGCGAGGTGAAACACACTTGCGCGCGTGGATGCTTCGCGAGGCGCGCGCTGCGAATCGTGTCGATCACGCGCACATCATTGACATTCATGACATTGGCGAGACCGAAGAGGGGGAGCTCTATCTCGTCATGGAGTATCTCGTTGGCACTTCGCTCTCGAGCGAACTGGCACGCGGACCGATGTTACTTACGCGTGGGGTCGACGTTCTTGAGCAGATGTGTGCGGCTCTGGCTCGCGCGCACGACTTGGGCGTCGTCCATCGCGATCTGAAGAGCGACAACATCCTTCTTATGAATCGAGGCGGCCGGAAGGACTTCGTCAAGATCCTTGACTTTGGGCTTGCGCATCTCGCCATGGATCCGAGGCTTGCACCCAAAGGCGCGGTCTTCGGCACGCCCGAGTACATGTCACCCGAGCAAGCGCGCGGCGAAGAGGCGATTCCGCAAAGCGACCTTTACGCACTCGGAGTGCTCTTCTTCGAGATGCTGACGGGGCAACTCCCCTTCCGCTCCGACGATCGCGACACGCTCCTTGAAATGCAGAGGAACTCACCCGCGCCAAAACCACGAACGATCAAAGCCGACGTGCAACCGGCCGCTGAGTCGATCGTGCTTAAGCTCCTCGAAAAAGATCGCCGAAAGCGGTACCAAGACGCGCACCACCTGCACGAAGAACTGAAGGCACTGCAGCGCTCGCTGCCAAGTACGCCATGGGAGGTAAACCCCGGTGAAAACGCGCCTCCGCCCCCTCCGCCGCCTCCACAGTCGCCGGGTGTTATTGAGTGGGCCAACCGCGCCGCATTGTTTTCACGCATGGTGAGTCGCGCGTATCCGGGCTCTAATGCACCTCCGGAAGTTATGAATGCGGTGGCTCAGTCGTGGGACCTTGCTTCGCGCGCGACAAAGCTTGAAGGTGAAGTCGCAAGCCACACGCGAAGGCTCGAGGCCCTCGAAAAGCGTGGGCGAGCACTTCGTGCAGAAATTGGTCGAAAGGTCGAAGAGCTCGCGCAAGAGGAATCGCGCGCACTACGTGAAGTGGCACACGAACAGGCGGAAGTAACCCGCCTGCGTGAGCAGACTGTCGATGCCGAGCGCAGTTTCGAAAAAGCGAAGGCCGAGGCGGATGCGGCTGCCAAGGGCTCGTCAGGAAATAACGCTCAACTTCGTGAGATCTTTGAGCGCGCCGGGTTCGCAAATGCGACGCTCCAGGCGAAGAAAGAACAGCTGACCGATCGAGAGAAGCGTGCGTCGAGTCGCGATACGCAGGCACGCGATCTGCGGAGGCAGATTGAAGAACTTCGGGCGCAGCTGGCCCGATATGCCGAGGCGCTTGAAGAGGACCTGGCGCAAGGTCGCGAAAAAGTGGCCGCGCGCACTCGGGAGGGTCTTGCGTTCGAAAAGTCGTTTGGTGAAGTGTCGCTTTTGCTTCTCAATCACATCAAGAACAAGACGGAAGCGAGAGACCTGCTGCAAGAGCTCATGGCGAACATGCACGGCGTGCAGAACATCCCCGTTCCGCCGAGCTCTACGAAATCGCTACCTGATCCTTGACGACAAACCGCCAGCCCACGGGGGGGCCTTGCCTTGCTCAGAATGACAACTGTGGTCCCCTTAATCAGGAAGGCGGGTCGCTAAAAACGATCGCAGTTTGATCAAATTACGGGGATCGCGCGTAAAACCAGGCACCGTGTAGGTTCGTGTCCACGCCATGACTTCGCGGACGAACTCCTCGGAAGCAGCAGAATCTTCAGACAGCGCTCGAGCCGTTCGCCCACGAACGTTGTGCTCGGCAAGTTTGGATTCGAGAAAGTGTTCGAACCGATACGCAAGATCACCCAAGAACTTGTCAACCAAAAGAGCCTCCGACGCGAAACGGCCCACGTTCGATTCGCCGAGCTTCGCATCGTGAATTAGCGCACGGCGCGATGCGATGCGAAGGACAAAAGCGTCGTCCAGAAAGCCGAGATCGTCGATTCCGTCGGGGATCAGATCAATCGATCGGAAGAGATAATTAAGCGACCCCAACAGCGTGGCGCGCGCTTCCGAGTTGCCAGACCGTGGTGCGACATGAGCCACTTCCGCTACGTCACTCGCCAGGGTACGAAGATAGCCCGCGAAGGCATCGAGGTATTCGAGCTCTTGTTCGTCCATCGTATCTGCACGCTACCGCGCCCCTTCTGCTACCACAATCGGCTTCGCGCTAACGCAGCCGCCCTGTGACGAAGCCCAAAATAAATCCGGCTGCGAGCGACACGAGGACAAGCAGCATCGCGATCCACACGGGCATTCCAGACGTACTGTGGTGCGGCTCGAGAACAGGCAAGTTCTGTGACGGCAACGTTCCATCAATCTGCGGAGGCGGCATCCGGACGGCGAGCCCCGAAGGCTC
>JAHFDX010000350.1 GCA_023248785.1 Myxococcales bacterium | reverse complement strand
CTCATTCCACACTTCGGATCCGGAGCGAAGTTTAGTCGGATCAGGAATGCTGGGAGACTCAACATCCGGCGCCGCATGTCCGCCATATCCGAGCGTGCGAAGTCGAGCGTGGACTTCGGCGTTCGATGGATCAAGTTGAAACGCGTACTCGAGGGTCTGCGCGGCAGCGGCGTTGTCATCTCGATCCATTTGCGACGTTGCGAGGGTAAGCAGTTCACCCAGCGCATCGTCGAGTTTGCCCGACTCGACGAGAACTTCGACGAGCGACCATCTTGCGTCGAGCAGATGAGGCGCGGCAGCGAGGACGCGGCGAAGTAAGGATTCGGCCTTGGTAAACAACTTCGCCCGGCGGTACGACGCGGCGTCCTGAAGAGCGCGCGAAGGTTCCAGCGACGAATCAGCAGTTGACGTGGGCGCCCCCGGCATCAGGGCCGCGCGTGACGACTCTTCGCCTAGCGAAGGTTCGAGCACCTGAAGTTGGCCAGATCCCTCTGACAGAGCGAGCTCTTCCTCAAGGATCGCGTCGTCTTCAAGTTCGACGACGTCAGCATCCTCGAGTGAATCTACCTCGACGCTCGGCTCCGCTGCAGCGCGCTCGGCGGCTGCGACCATGCTCCCTGACTGGCGCAAGAGCTCCTTAACGCCCTTGTCGTCACCCGCGAGCTCGACCAAGCGATCGACGTATTGCGAAAATAGGTCGATTTTTCCCTGCTCTTTCGCAAGGCGAGCCATTTCTTTGTACACCTCGACCGCTTTCGTTGCTTGCTGGATGAGCAGGAACGAACGAGCCAAGAGTTCGAGCGTTTCGAGATCGCGTGGATTGGCTTGAAAACAAATTTGTAATTTCGCGAGCGCTTGGAGCCCATCGTTGGCGCCCGCACGCGCGAGGTAAAGCTCGGCTGCCATTTTTGCGTGAGCCGGATCTGCTCGAAGATGAAGCAAACGTTCGAGCACGCGTAGCGCGTCGTCCCGTCGTCCTGTCTTGATGAGAAGATGCGCAGCGGCGCTAAACTCGTGCGACGCGCCTTCGATGTCACGCGCGCGGGACATCGCTTCGGCAAGCCGAAGGTGTGCAATCGGATTGTTCGCATCCATCGACGCGAGGCGGTGAAGCACTTCGACAGCTTCTGCATCACGCCCGACACGTTGAAGGCGGGTCGCGAACTCATCCCACATCGCTACTGCGTCGGCCGTCAGGCCGAGTTGTTGATAGAGCTCGCCAAGTTGCGGAAGAATGTGTGCGTAGCGCTCTTCGTGATGCGGAAGGTGCTTGGCGACGATGTCGCGGATTTGCTTATAAACAGCAATCGCTTTGAGTGCGAACCCTTGCTGCGCATAGTATCGACCGACGCGTTCATACGTTCCAACGGCGTCGCCGAACGTTTCCATCTTCGCTTGCAGGTCGCCAATCTTAAGGAGGGTGCGCGCGTCGTTTTGATCTTGCTCGATGAGCTTCTGGTACTCGGCAATCGCCTTGTCGTACTTGCGCTTTTCCGCAAATTTTTGAGCAGCCGCAAGTACCTTTTCCCGATCGATCGCCACGGATGCTCCTAACTCCTGCTTTTTGGGGGGGTGGTGGGGACACGGCCGCTACCGCCCCCCCTAATTAAGACCATACTCCGCTTTCCCTGCTGCTTTCCACCGCCTTGGCGGGCTCGACGGGATTTGCCGAAGAGAGCTACGTTGAAGGGATGACCCAGTCCGTTTCCTACAGCGCGCCTTTTGCACCGGGCGGTGCCTCAGCGATCGACGCCCAAGTCGCCATGCGCCTTTTGACGATCGCTCTCTCGAAGGGTGGTGACCACGCCGACCTCTTTTTCGAATACCGGGCGGCCGGTGGGTTTGCCTTTGATGACGGGATCCTCAAAAGCGCTTCACGTGGCGTTACGATGGGTGTTGGTGTGCGTGTCGTCGCAGGCGACGCGACCGGATACGCCTACGTGGAAGATCTCGACTGGGAGTCGATGCGACGTGCGGCCGAGACTGCCGCGCAGATTGCGGCTGGCGGTGGCGCGAAAGATCCGGTGGCCGTCCGCCCCATCGAGATCGCAAAGCGCTACGATCTCCCCGAGGTATCGATCGACGTTGATGGCAGGAAGAAGCGGACACTTCTCGAGCGTGCAGCAAAGGCTGCTCAAGCGCATGACTCGCGCATCGTAAAAGTCGAGGCGAGCTTCGCCGAAGAAGTGCGCGAAATTCTGTTGTTTACCGCCGACGGCAAGGTGGCACACGACGTCCAACCGCTATTTCGATTTGGCGTTCGCGTCATTGCAGAGCAAAACGGTCTTCGCCAGGAAGGATCGTCGGGGGGAGGGGGACGAACAACCCTTGCGTACTTCGACGACCTGTCACCAGAAGTCCACGCCAAGCTTGCGGCTGAGCAAGCACTCGTCATGCTCGATGCGCGGGAGGCGCCGGCTGGTCAGATGGAGGTTGTCCTTGCGCCGGGGGACAGCGGCATCTTACTGCACGAAGCGGTGGGTCATGGCCTGGAGGCTGACTTCAATCGAAAGGGCACGAGCAACTACGCGGGCAAGATTGGCGAACGCGTCGCGAGCGATTTGTGCACGGTTGTGGACGACGCAACGCTTCTTCAGAATCGGGGCACCATCAACATTGACGATGAAGGCAACGAACCGGCGCGCAGCGTGCTCATCGAAAATGGAACGTTGTCGGGTTACATGCATGATCGGTTGAGCGCGAAGCATTATGGAATCAAGCCCACGGGCAACGGGCGACGCGAGAGTTTTGCCGCGGTCCCCATGCCACGGATGACGAATACGATTTTGTTGGCCGGTCCGCACGATCCGGAAGAAATCGTGCGCTCGGTCAAGCGTGGGATTTTTGCAAAGAAGTTCGGCGGTGGGCAGGTTGACATCGCGAATGGCGATTTCGTGTTCTCGTTAACTGAAAGTTATCTCGTCGAAGACGGGAAGATCACGGCGCCTCTGAAGGGCGTAAACCTTATTGGCAATGGGCCCGACGTGATGCGGCGCGTGAGCATGCTGGGCAACGACGTTCAACTTTCCGACGGCATTTGGACGTGTGGCAAAGACGGCCAGAGCGTTCCTGTTGGTGTCGGGTGTCCAACTATCAAGATCGACACAATCACGGTCGGCGGGACGAAGGTCGGTTGAGCGAGGGCAGAGCCTCTCCCCGAGTGGCGCTTACGCGCGGAGTTCTCGTGGTCATCGCTCATGCAGATCGACTCGAGGAACCAGACGGAATTGCAACCATGTTGCGCGGGCTGGGAGGCGACGTCGTCGCGCTGCCACTTTGGAGTCACGAAGGGAAGCTTGAACAGCGAACTGATCCGATTCAAACGCTCGTCCTTGACCTGGGCGAGCGCGCTGAGGAAGCCGCATTGGCGCTTCGAACCATCAAGGTAAAGGGTCATCGAAGACAGGTGCCAATCTTGCTTGCCGTAGCTGCCGGTCACTTAGGAAGGCTCGACCCTGCAGCGGGATTCGACGACTTTATTTCAACGCCGTGTACCCCGACCGAGCTCTACGTACGAATTCGTCACGTCGAATGGTACAATAGCGAGTTCCTAAACGAAGAACGGTTGAAGATTGGAAATCTCCTTATCGATCGCGCGGCGCATGCGGTTTACGTGGATGGGCGCGACGTGGTCCTTACTGCAAAGGAATACGCGCTCTTGGTTACGCTTGCGAGCGAGCGTGGGCGCATGCTGAGTCGAGACGCGCTTCTTCAACGAGTGTGGGGCGACATGTACGACGGTGGCCCGCGAACGGTGGATATTCACGTTCGCCGCCTTAGATCAAAGCTGGGAACGGCCTGCTGTATCGAAACGCTTCGCGGTTCGGGGTATCGTTGGCCGCGACTCGAGGGCGGGGGATGAAACAGGGTCGTGCGTCACTGCTTATCGTAACGACCGGATGCCCTTCTGGGATCGGTCCCGAGGTTTGTCTGCGTGCCGTCGTTGAGGGGTTTGAAGGCAACGTTGTCCTGGTCGGGGATGGCGGAGCATTGCGGGCGGCTGCGCGGACGATTGGCGTAGCGGAGACTCGTCTTTTGAAAGTGGATGGTCCGAACGCAGTGAGGCGCGTGTCGGCTCGAAGCATTCGGTACATTGAGCCAACCGCGCCACTCGTCGCACGCGATCGACGACCCGGCAAGCCAACAAATGCATCGGGCGAAGCACAGCTGAGGTGGATTGACTACGCGTTCGATGCCGTGATGAACGGGCACGCATCCGCGATGGTGACGGGCCCCGTCAGCAAGGAAGTCATCGCAAAGAGTGGCTCGAAGCGCGCGAAGACCTTTTTTGGCCACACAGAATATCTACAACAGCGCGCGAACGCATCCGAAGTCACGATGGCGTTCGCGTGCCCGCAGTTTACGACTGCGCTCGTGTCCACGCACCTTCCGCTCAAAAAAGTTCCTTTGTTTGTTACAAAAGAACGCGTCGTTCGTGCGATCACACATCTGGTGAATTATTTGCGACCACTGGGTCGCGCGCGCGTGTGTGTTGCTGCGCTTAATCCGCATGCAGGCGAGAGAGGTCTGCTCGGTACAGAAGAGCGGGACGTGATTGCTCCGGCGGTAGAGATTGCACGTCGCTCGCTTTCACACAGAGGCTCTGTGACGATTGAAGGCCCGACGGGTGCGGAGAGCGCATTCCGTCGTGCCGCAAACGGCGACTTTGATGGAGTTGTCGCGATGTATCACGACCAGGCCACAATCCCGACGAAACTTCTCGCGTTTGGTGATGCAGTCAACGTGACGCTTGGCCTGCCGTTCGTGCGTACGAGTGTGGATCATGGAACCGGGTACGACCGAGCGGGGAAGGGCACCGCCGACGCACGGGGTATGATCGCGGCACTTGAGCTGGCAGCTCGGCTCAGTGGTTAGCGTCCTAAGGCGCGTGTTATCAAAATCACCACAAGCAATAGGAC
>JAHFDX010000349.1 GCA_023248785.1 Myxococcales bacterium | reverse complement strand
TGCAGCGACGTAAACAGTATCTGCCACTCGATCGATGGCACGCACCTGTTCCCCATTGCGGTTCTTACCGGAGATCCACGCAAACCAACTTCCACCAAGGCGCCCGACATCGGCCGCCGACTGGCAATGCGCATCCGCAGCCGCGATCGCGTCTGGTTGGCCCGCCGCAAAGTCACCTGCGACGCTTGTCGAGGTAATGAAGATGCGTTTGCCCGCTGCTGGAGATCCCTCGGTACTTCCGGTTGTGGTCCCGGTGAACGTTGCCTTTCCGCCGTGACTCGTATCACCGAGATCCTGATTGGTCGTGCAACTCGCCAGAATAAAAAGAAGCCATGTCTGACGCATTGGAGAGTTCCTTTCGGGTTCCACCTACCCGATCGCATGCTTGTGGCATAACCGTGGAATCTATCAAGAGGGCGATCACTATTTTAGGCCTCTACCGAGATCGTACGCAGCATCCTTCGGTTCCGTGTACTCGAGGGTAGTGCGGTAGCGCTCGTCGTCGATCTTCATAATCTTGCGGATAGCGGAACCAAGTAACGCTACTTTTTCGTCCCTTCCTCGCTTGGGTTCACCCGCTCCAGCTCCTTCGCCGCGTGCTTCCGAAGCGCTTCTCGCTCTTGCGACAGCTGCCCCTTCGGGTATCGCTTGGCATGGGTGCCCAAGAGGCCGATGGCTTCCTTCGCGTTGCCCTTCACGAGTGCTGAGCGCGCGGCGTCGATGAGCTCGCGTTCGCGGCGGAGATCGTTTGGCGTCGGGGCTTCTGCGGTCGTGGATGTTGGCGGGGACAGTCGTGACGTTGAAGATGGCGCGTGTGTTTCGGGCTGCGCGGTCAGGATTTCTTGGGATTTTTGTTCGATCGATGCTGAGGGCACCGGGGGTTCCACGAAGGTGTTCGACGCGCGCGTGAGATCACGTTTGGCTGCGGAGTAGCCTGATGTGTAGCCGACGTAGCCGCCGAGCGCGCCGCCGAGAGCTAGGGCTGTGGCGAAAGTTCCGGCGACCAATTTTTTTGATGCGAGCGAGGTGAGGACCTCACCCCTACCCTCTCCCGTGGGGAGAGGGAGCCTGCCGTCCGATTCGGCCATCGACCCTTGACCTTGACCTTGACCTTGACCTTGACCTTGACCTTGACCTTGACCTTGACCTTGACGCTCGACCCTCGACCCCGGTCCTTCTCCGGCTCCCCTTAACGCAATCGCGGTCGTGACCCTTTCCATCACGGCATCCGCAAGCGCGTCCTCTGCCCCGTAGCTGTTCGCCTCCTGTGCGAACAATGCGGCTAGTTCTGTTGGCATTGCCTCCAGCTCCTTGTCGCTCATGACGCGCCTCCCTCTTCAAGCGAGGCCAGAATCTTTCGCGCTCGCTCGCGCGCTAGCCGTACGCGTGAGTACACCGTTGGAAGCGGTGCGCTCGTTAGCTCGGCGATCTCGACTGCCGTAAGGCCTTCCATGTCGTGAAGCACGAGCGCCGTGCGCTGATCGAATTCGAGACCTTCGAGAATTCTTAAGACGGCCTGCCTTGCGGCAATCGAGTCGTCGTGCCGGTCATGGGTAGAGGCTGCCATCACGTCATTGAGCGATGTTCCGCGATGGCGTGCGAGCTGACGATAATTCGATGCAAATCGCAGGCAAAATCCGGCCAACCATGGCTTTACGGGCCGCTTTCGATCCCATGCGTCGAGCTGTCCATGCACGGCCAAGAAAAGCTCCTGCGCAACATCACCCAAGTCGCGCTCTTGCACACCAAGTCTGCGCAGCGTGCGACAGGCGAACGTGAAGTGCGCTCGAAAAAGTTCTTCGAAGTTGAGGGGCTCGGTCGACAGCACCGTTGCACTACTTGTGTTCATCGGCGCGTTTCCATCACGGCATTTGCACGCCTATCTCGAGACCAAAGTGCCCGCCAATTGCCGGAGCGGTCCAAACCGGATTGCTGTCGACGAGCAAGGTCGTTCGAACGAGCGGGACCACAAGCTCGGCGCGCGGAATGAGGCGCACAATCGGTCCAAGCGGAACGGCAAGCGCACCGCGAATCGCGACAGATCCCACAAGCGACGAGCCCAAGCTCGGGTGCTGCACAGAAGACGAATGCCCTTGCAGCACGCCCATCCGTAAAACCCCACATGCGAGAAACCATGACCGAATGCATGGAGCGATCGCGCCCGAAAGAAGCGTGGCGTCGAGCACAATGGAATCCTTGTATGCCGACGTTGGCTGCGTCTCGCCACGACCCTCGATCCGAAGGGCCAACATGCCACGCTCGAGTCCGACACCAAGCTCCCCCCCGAAAAGAACTCCCGGCGCGAGCCCCATCGATGCGCCCATTGCGGCGTGTGCTGCACACTTCCAGGGCATGGGCGGCGGTGCGATGGGCTTTCGAATGTGGTCTGGCGGAAACTCAGCGCGCGGCGGTTCCAACGATTTCCCGGACTCGGACGGAAGAATGGGAAGAGTCTTTGCCTTGGGCTCGGCTAACGGATCGATGACGATGCCCACGGCTGTCGCCACCGCTTCGAGCAAGTCGTCGCAACGTTCGACTCGCTCGACGAATCGTCGTTCGGTTGGGCGCTCCGATGGTTTCGAAATGTGAACCCACGCTTCAAGCGTTCCGCGCGATTTTCCTGGGCGTAGGTTCACATCGACGCGAGTGCCATTCTTTTCCGCTTGCCCGAACGGATCGCGCCCCATGCGACTCGTTACCAAGGTTCGAAACGACGCCTCGTCTGGACACACCCGCGCTTGCTCGGCGGACACCGCATAGTTCAACGACGTGGAAGGAAGCGTGTCCGCTGCCCATGACGGACACGTCACGCTCCCGAGCGCGCACGCCGAGACCACGCGAAGATACGAATGAGGCGTGCTCGCAAAAGGCATGGGAGGCGGCGTTGTAGCGCGAACGGATGCGTATGGCGATGGCTGCGAGCGCCGTGAGTCCGGACCTCAACCGATGATGGACCCCTGCTCAAGGCGCTTCAAAAAGTCATCAACGGGCAAGACTTCTCCCCATGCCTTCTTGAGGCGCGTCTCCCCCAGATAGACTCCGTAAGCGCCTTTCATTTCGACTTTGCTATCGAAGAGCGCGCGCAACCCTGCATCATCACGAGTATTCCAGTTTTTTTGCGCCTTCACTTCGATGCCAACGTTGCGCTTACCCCGGGTCCAGATGAAGTCCACTTCGTTTCCATCGGCCGTTCTCCAATAGCGGAGATCGCCTCCTGTATTCGCATAGGAGATGTGGGCTCGAAGTTCATGGTGCACGTACGTTTCCAAGAGATGTCCGCGCTCTTCGGAGGTCGGCGTATCGCGCAAACGTCCCTGAATTGCGCGAACGACTCCGCAGTCAAAAAAATAGAATTTTGGATGCAGCACTTCCTTTACGCGGACGCGTGGCGTCCATGCGGGCAAGAAGGAACCGATGAGCGTGTCCTTCAGAATCTCGAAGTACGTGGTCACCGTGGCACGTGGAACGCCGGCGTCGCGGCTGATGTTGGCGAGATTGGTGACGTTCGCATTTGCCAGTGCAGCGACGTCGAGAAATCTCGCAAATGAATCAATTCGTCGTGTGAGCGCCTCCTCTTTGATCTCCTCGCGAAGATACATATCGACATAACTCTCTAGAAACGGAACGCGCTCCCCACGACGTGCAACAGCGGCCGGAAGCGACCCGTATGCAAGGCGTTCATGAATCGATGCCGCGCCCAGGTGCTCGATCCTTGTGAGCGGATAGAGGTTCTTTACGAACGCTCGCCCAGCCAAAAGGTTCGCCTGTCCCCTTTTCAACTTCCGGGCGCTCGATCCCGTCAACGCAAACTTTCTTCCGTGATTTTCAATTAGCTCGTGCACTTCATTCAGAAGCGACGGGATTCGCTGGACCTCATCGATCACAATCCACGTCGACTTGGGAACCGCGAGCACACGCTCGCGCAATTGCCCCGGATCGCGAAGTACGGGAAAGTAAGTGTCCGTTCGAAGCAAATCGATGAACAGCGCGTTCTTGAGGTGCGCTCGCAACCAAGTGCTTTTCCCAGTGCCCCGCGCTCCGAACAAGAAGAACGACCGTTGTGGAACGGGTAGCACCCTGGAAAACATACTGTAAAATATACGGCATATTTTACATGATATGAGTATTTTTAGACGAAGTTCGAAGCGGAATCGGTCAATCCGCCTCACCGTCATCGTGGGGGGGTGAATCTCTCCGGCGTCGGACTTCAGTCGGCTTTGCACGCCAGGGAAATCACCATCTTTTTGGCGAACGCCGACATACCAAGAAACGCGTGATTCTTGTCGCGGAAAACGGTGAGTCCTGTGGAGAAACCATCGCCAAAAGACGCAATGCAAATGATTGCCTCCGCGGCCTGCTCGGGGTCGACGGAGGCCGAACTAACGATTCGCGATGCGATACGGGGCGATGCCGCTGTTGCCGTTGGAAGAGTCCGCACGTGGATCGCGAACAATCTGCCCCATGCTACTCTCGCCCAATGCGCGCGCTCGCTTTGTGTGTCAGAGCGCGCGTTGCAGCGCACCCTGCAAGACTCCGGGACATCCCTTCGCAAGGAGCTCACGCATGCACGAGTCGCACGCGCGCAACAACTACTGCAAACGACGGACGAAAAGCTTGAGAGCATCGCCAAGGAGGTGGGCCTATCGACGTCTGAGCACCTGGTGAAACTGTTCCGGCGCTTGATGGGAACGTCGCCTAACGAATGGCGCACGCAGACGCGCGCGAAATAGCGCCACTCAAATGGGCAAGGTTTCACCCCGTCAACGACATTCTGTCGAGCTGGATGCGGCTGGTTGTCCTCCCGGGCATCGGTTTCGTGATGGGCACGCTTACGACGTTGAGATTGTCGACTGTCACTGAGGTGTACGAGATGGTTCCTATTCATCCTGGTCGAGTTCCTAAAGATGAACTCCATGTACGTGAGCTT
>JAHFDX010000348.1:1371-4938 GCA_023248785.1 Myxococcales bacterium | reverse complement strand
AAAATGAGACAGCGCCCGATCTCTCTGAACGGAAGGGTCTTTAGAAAAGCCGTCGTCTTCGGAAACACCGAATGCGAAAGTTCTGAAAATTGCTTGCCGGAGCCCGAGTGTTTGTCTTCCCACAGAACGTTTTCGACAAAATGAAAAACCACCTTCCACGGGAAGTACACGCCGTAGCGGTACTTCAAGTAGTTCATTTGAGCCTTGCTCAGCGGATGATCGGTTTCGTCGCCAAAGCGGTATTGCTGGTGGCGTGCGCAATCAAAGTGCTCAGGGTGATGAGCGAGTGATACGAAGCGCTCAAACTCGTCCTGCGAAAATCGACTGATCACGTGTCCGTAGTCCACGTAGGGATCAACCCACGTGGAAGGCGAAACAACCTTCATCCATTTGAGGCTTCCACCAGTGTATGAAACGTCAATTTTCGTGAGGCCAAGACACACTTCCTCGTGCAGCTCGGCAAACGCACTAACATCCACGTAGGGTTCCAAATCGATATACGGTTGCCCCCAAATTCCCCACAGTCGGCCCATTGCAGACTGTTGATGTAGCACCGGTCGACTCGAATATGCGACGATGACGAGCGATGGCGAGCGACGACTGGGCAGAACGGTGGCTCGCTCTCGTGCAGCGCGAAGTGCGGGCCGATCGCGTTAGCCTCGAACCGCGTCCCGACAATGCGCAAGACGAAGGCGCAAATGGCGTGCGAATTGCGATTGATGAGCGCTCAGACCTCGTCGTCCGTTGGAACGGACCGGTCGACCTTGAGCCCGCGCTTCGAAGACGCCTCGAGATGCTCGTTGCAAGCTTTCGCGACGTCGTCCTTGAATCGAGTGGTGAACGTGGGAGTCGACCGCCCATCGCAACAAGTTTGCGTGACGAACTGCGAGCATTGGCTCAGCGCGCGCGTGCACATGAGGCGCTCGTGATCGATGCCGATTCGCCCGTCATTTGGGGAACAAGTGAATATGGCCCGCCGTCTGATTTGACGCAGGATGAAAGCGGCGTCGAGTTGCCGGTCGACACAGACGACGCTCCGCCACTGAGCGAGCACGACCCCTCAACGCGCGCGGTGTCCGAGCTGAGAGCGTTACCTTCGCTTTCATCCCTTCGAAAAGGGCGACGATTGCATTACGTCACGCGCGACGAAACGTTTGGCATCCTTGCTCACTCGTTCGCGGGCATTTACATCTTGGTCGTCGTGTTCGATGGCGTCTTCGACGAACTTCGCGCCGAGCGAGCCACGTCCGAGGCCCTGCCCCGCATTGAGCGGCTCGTCATGGCGTTGCCCCCTCGCGACCCCACTCCGGAACCGCGTGCAGGAGCGATTTCATTGCGGCGTTCGCCACGGCGGTAGACGCTTCGTCACGCCGTATTCGCCGAGACGATTTCGATTCCACCATGCAGCACCCCTCGTGTGGCGAAGAGGCGTTCCGCAAAACGTTGCAACTCGTCTGCCCGGCCATTGATGACGATCACCTCCAAACAAAGGTGATGGCTCAAATGCACGTGCATCGTGGAGCGTACAGCATCACCGAGATCGTGCTGAAGCTCGGTTAGGCGCTCGCTCAAGTCGCGGACATGATGATCATAAACCAGAGTCACCGCTGCAATCGCCTGCACTCCATGGGCGACACGATGTTTCGTCACCTCGGCGCGCACAAGATCGCGCAACACCTCAGATCGCGAACCGCCTCGCTGTTCGACGAGCTTGTCAAACTCGCTAAGCAACTTGCCATCCATTGCGACTCCAAACCGAACGACCTTGCTTGTGCCCATCGCCCTACTCTATCAACGTGCGTGCGTGGCGCTATGCATCGCGAACGCATATTCATCGACCACTTTTTCGACCGACGCGCGAACGAGATCCGCTCCGCCGTGACCCGCGTTTCGCTCGATGCGCAAGAGCACCAGGCCTCCCTTGGATCGTTCCTGCATTAGCGCAGTGAACTTTCGTGCATGCATCGGGTCGACTCGATCATCAGCGTCAGCCGAAAGCAAAAGAAGCGCGGGATACGCTTTTCCGGGCTCAACATGATGATACGGAGAATATGCATGGAGTGCGCGGAAGTCCTGCTCAGTGTCGGACGAACCGTATTCCTCAATCCAAGTCTTCCCTGAACCAAAGAGATGATATCGCACCATGTCGAGCAACGGGACGCCGCACAGACCTGCGCGGAATAGGTCCGGGCGTTGCGTTACAGCTGCGCCGACAAGGAGCCCACCATTTGACGCTCCGCGAACAACGAGGTGTGTGGGGCTCGTCACGCGAAAGGCGATCAGCAGCTCGGCCACGGAAATGAAGTCGTCGAACACGTTCTGCTTTTGATGACCCATCCCGTCGCGATGCCACGCTTCTCCGAACTCGCTTCCGCCACGGAGCACAGAAAACACGTACACGCCCCCCGCTTCGACCCAAGGGATCAACGACGAAATAAATTGCGGCTGTTGCGCGACTTGAAACCCGCCGTAACCGTAGAGGATCGTCGGTGCTGAGCCGTCGCGCACGAAGCCGCGCTTGTGAATCATAAATGCGGGAACGCGCGTTCCATCTTTCGACTTCGCAAAAATCCGTTCGACTTCGAGCGACGCCATGTCCGCCGGAACTTGCGCCCGGTGCAGCGAGCGCGCAGTTCCCTTGCTTGCAGAAATTTCAAATGTCTCGGTCGGGTGCGTGTACGAGGCAAACGAGTAATACACGCTGTCTTCCTCCTCACGACCCGAGAGCCTTACCGTCCCGATGGTTGGGATCGGCAAGACGCGAAGTGACTTGCCTGCGAGATCGGCAAATTCCACGTGGCTCGATGCATCCTTCAGGTAGCTCAGCGCGAGTGTGCCCCCTACGATCGACGCATCATGCAGTGGCGCGTCTTTGCGTTCGGGGACGACTTCGCGCCACCGTGAAGGCTCCTCCCCCGGGTACGCGTGAAGAACGCGACTGTTCGGAGCGTTCCAGTTCGTCGTAACAAAAAAATCCCCCTTGTACGCTTCGACGCTGAAGTTGGCATCCTTGCCAACAACGATCGGCTTCCATCGCTGCATGCGGGCATTGAGGTCTTGCCAATAAAGATCCGTTCGTGACCATCCATGTTGAACGATCGCAAACAAAAATTTCCCGTCGTGCGAAATCGATACATCAAGAAACGATTTCGGATCCCCCGTTCGATCGTGAACCGTTCGATCGGTAGCCGGGTCGTGACCAAGCGCGTGGTAGCGCATTTCTGCATAGCCTGGACGCTCGGCGATGGGGATGTGTTGGCCCCTTGGAAGGTAAATGTAATAGAATCCGTCACATTTTGGCGTCCACGCAACTGAGCCGTATTTTGCACCTTCGATAACGTCGTGCTCGCTCTCCTTGCCTGTCGCGACATCGAGTACATGGAGTACGGCTTCGTCGGAGTTCTTCGGCCTGGCCTTGTATGCAACGAGGTTTCCGTCCGGCGATACCGTCCACGATCCAAGCGACACAGTCCCGTCCGGCGACCATGCAAGCGGGTCAAGCAAGACCTTTTCGTCTGGGCCCGCAGCGAGGTCAGACGCGTTGGCCGTTCGCACGAACACGCGGGA
>JAHFDX010000348.1:0-1361 GCA_023248785.1 Myxococcales bacterium | reverse complement strand
TTTTTCACTCCCCCTGTCTCGCCGTTCATAGAAAAGTCGCGCCCCGTACTTACGAGGAAGTCCTACGCTTTCCACGTAAAATAGTTCCTTTAGGCGTGCGCGAAACATGTCGCGTCCCTCGAGTTTGCCGAGAGTTGCGCGCGCAAACTCATCCTGAGCGCGAACCCATGCATCGACGGCGGGGCTCTTGGTTTCGAGCCATCGATAGGGATCGTGGATCGTGGTGCCAAACAACGAGTCCGTAACATCTTGCTTTGGCGTTGCGGGGTAGACGTACGTCGATAGCAACGACGGTGCCTGAGCCACTCTCGTGGAGGACGGAGCTGGCGTGCAACCCGCGATGAGCAAGGTCGCGACGAGAAACGGTACGCGCATGACGGGAACCATAATCGCGTCTCTTCCCATTCGGAATGAAAGTTCGCGTTTTGGCGTAAAGTACGGTGAGCGCATGGATCCAAATCCCGAGCAAACACCGCCCTTTCGGGTACACGGTCCAAAACCCAAGCCCCACGTCGAGTCACCGCTCGCTCCCATCAAGCGTTTCTTTCGCCGGAACGGAAGGCTTCTTTGGTGGATGCACTCGATCTATGCGCTCGCCCTCGGCTCCGGGGTTGTGCTCTTTGCAGCCAAGGGTTTTGAGCACGCGCGTGTGCTCGGAGCTTCACTCGCGGGGGTATGGCTGCTTGTGCTTCTTTTTTTTCGGCTCTTCGCCCGCGGTGCTGACGATGCCGAGCGCGAAACTGGAACGAAGCGCGTCGGTTTTTACGTCATTACCTACGCGATTAAGAATTTGTATCAGGGCATGCTCTTTTTTCTGCTGCCCTTCTATTGGAAGAGCACCACGTTCTTTTCGGTGAACGCAGGATTCGTCGTCCTCCTTGCCATCGTGGCCGTACTTTCCACGCTCGACATCGTCTTCGACCGATTCGTCATGCGGTATCGATGGCTCGCGTCGATCCTCCACGGCGTTATTCTTTTTGCCTGCCTTTATGTCGTCTTTCCCGCCTTCATCCCGGCGTCGCGCAACGTCGTTTCGCTCTGTGTGGCGGCCGTGGTTGCGGTGCTTGGTGTGCTGTCATTGCACATGCGCTTTCGTGCCCTCAAAGAGGGTTCCTTTCTGGCCCTCACTGGCGTTCTCTTGGTCGCGGCGCCCGCCGGCGCATACGTGGTGAGGCGCGCTATTCCGCCGGTACCGATGTATGTCGAGCATGCGGGTGTGGGACCGAGCGTACTCGCGGACGGAAGGCTCATGATGGAAATTGAATCCCTCCATGTCTCCGCCATGGGTGACATGATCGCCGTGACGGACGTGCAAGTTCCAGCAGGACCCAAAAGCAGCTTTCGCCATGTTTGGCGGCTCA
>JAHFDX010000347.1 GCA_023248785.1 Myxococcales bacterium | reverse complement strand
GGCCGCGTACAAATTGCCGGAACGTCCCGAGTAATTTCGCAATGGCTTCTGGATGCTCTTCCACGAAAACCACGTGGTCTTCGTCAGCTTCAGGCGTTGCTGCAGTGGCAAGCGTCGCGCCCGCGCGATGACCAAAACGCGTGCTGAACTGACGCAGTCGTGCCCACGCCGCCCGCGCTACATTTCGGCGATGGCGATGCAATGCTTCGCGCGAGGTTGAGGTGGTGCGCGCGTCGGCGACGGACGGCAACACGTATGTTCGAATGACATCAAGCGACGACGCATACACCGAGGCATGCCATTCGTAACCGTGTTCGCTAGGTTTTGCTTGCACGAGGCGATCGAACGCTTTGGTATATCCCTCGATCGCATCCTGATTCACCTCACGCAGGGCGTCCCGCGCCGCGGATGAGCCGAGCCACGCGAGCACGTCGTCGACCATAGGCGACGTTCGGCGTTTTGCGGCGCCCTCACTGCCGACGAACGGAAATACGAGCTGCTGCATGACAAATCCGTCCATTGTGTCGCGTAGTGGAAACACCCGAACGGTCGGAACAACTTGGATTTGCCCAGCGCGTGCATCCAGCGTGAGTGAGCCGTTGCCGTCGAAAATGTCGGGCGCTGCGTTCTCGCGAGCCAGGTTACGAAGGCGGTCGACTCGCGCTACGTCGGCGATCCACCGTGTGTCGCTTAGTAGGGCGCCGATGCGTTGCGCGAGAAGCGCGAGATCGCGTGGCGACAGGTCGTCTGGGGGACCCCAGATGAAGTTCGTGGTGCGCTCAATTCGTTCCCACGCGGCCGCGGCTTCCGGCTCAAACGACGCGTCGAGAAGACGGGCGAGTAGAAGCGCCGTACGCATGTGTACGCGCGCGGTCGCGACGGACACATCGCCCATCCCACCTTCCTCTCCGCGTCCTACCAAAACGAGGCTTGCGCTCGAAAGCCACGCAGTGGCCAACTGAAAGCGCGCACTTTCCGGCACGGAATTGGTGTCCGCGATCGCGCCAAAGACGCCGTAGTTGATCGGGACCGAGAGAACATCGCTGGAAGCAACGCCCTGCTCCTTCTGCACCTTAGTAACTTCTGCGCGCACCTTTTCAGTCAGATCGGGCGGTGCGGTTGCGTTCGGATGAAGCAGCTTTTGCGCGACGGCAACAAGTCCGCGTGCGGTGCGGTAGGCCAACACGAGATCCGCGCGAGCCGACTTCGCTTCGAGCGCCAAACGATCTTCCAAACGCGCGAGCATTCGGATCAGCGCGGGCTGCCACACGCGTTCTTCGATGTCACCAAGCGCAACGTCCATAGCAGCGTGTGTCAGATGAAACAGCGTGTCGAACGTTAGGACGACCGCACTCTTATTCTGCAGCCGCTGGCGAATTCGCACGCCGGTCGCACCCGTATCACTTTCGCTCCACAAGATTCGTTCACGGCGGAGGCGCTCTTGCTGGGCCAAGCTCAGCGCGTTCCAACGCTCTTCGTCACCGACACTGCGCGTGGGTGTTGCATCATTGGGCGCGGGTGGTGCCTGAAGGGGAGGAAGTTCAATGGACTTCCAATGGGTCCATGCAGGCACCGGCGGGGGCGCGGGGGCCGGTTTTATGATGATCGGAACGGCCTTCGGCACCGCCACTATGAGAGATTTTTGGGGTGGAGGCGCCGGCGGAGTCCCGCACGCGGCTGCGATCAAAAGCACAGATGCGATCGCAGTGGCGCTCTGGTGGTGCACAGCCTATCGAGGTTAACGCAAGGTCCGGCGGCAGACGGAGTTTTCATCAAATGGTTCGCAACAGGCCAAAAAAAGCGTCGCATCCGGTGCGCACCGCGCGCATCCACCTTTTTTCGGTTGGCTTCTTGCGCATTGTGCTTCTGGCGACGGGAGCGATTGTGGTTGCCACGTGGGCCATCATCCGCCACTACACAACCTCTGCTCGATCGACCTCTGCTCGATCGACGGTCGTGTCTACGTCGGCACGCCTGAACGAGATCCCGGTTGAACTCGAGCCTTAGCGCGGCCCGTGCTATGGGCCTTGCCGCTGTGGGTAAGGAAGACACGCTCGTCATTCACGAGATTTACGCGAGTATCCAAGGGGAATCGACGTTCGCCGGCCTACCGTGCACGTTCGTGCGCACAACAGGGTGCAACTTAAGGTGCACGTGGTGCGACACACCGCAGGCGTTCTACGGCGGCACGCGGATGACTCGTGCCGAGGTTCGTGAACGCGCACTTGCGTTTGGCACTTCTTTGGTCGAATTGACGGGCGGCGAGCCGCTGCTTCAACCGGGGGTGATCCCCCTCATGACCGAGCTGTGCGACGCGGGGCGAACCGTTCTCGTCGAAACGAGTGGCGAGGCTGATGTTTCGAGGATCGATCCGCGTGTGCACAAGATCATGGATCTCAAGGCGCCAGGCTCGGGAGAGGTGCATCGCAATCGGTGGTCAAACCTCGAGCACATTGGGCCTTGTGACGAGATCAAGTTCGTCCTCGCCAGTCGAGAGGACTATGAATGGATGCGTGACGTCATCTGCGAACATCAAGTTTCATCGCGCACGCCCCATATTCTAGCGAGCACCGTCTTCGGTGCGCTCTCGCCGCGTGCTCTTGTCGCATGGGTCATGAGCGACCGCCTTCGCGTGCGTGTGCAGCTTCAAATGCACAAGTATATTTGGCCTTCGGAGATGACGGGCGTCTAAGGATTCAGCGTTCGCGCGAGGAGCGCAATGAGAACGCAGCCGACGCGAGCGTTGTGATGCACGCAAGACAAAAACCGGTGAGTGGTCGCGCCGAGAAAACCACAACAGCCCCCACGGTTGAGAGGGTTATCAAAAGACGCAAGCCGAACACGGGGCCGGCGGACCCGCCGAGCGTGTGCACGTACGCGCGTTCAAGCAATGCCGATGCGGGAACGACTATGAGCACGGTGCTGAGCGCGGACGCTATGGCGAACCCGAGTGCTGAATACGTGGGAACGAGAAAGATCGTGAGCACAAGGGAGACGAGTGCGCCGCCGAGTTGGACCATCGCCACTCGGCCGAATTGACCTGCCGACTGAAGGAGCAGAAGCGACGGTGCAGCGCAAATGTAACAGGCCTGTTCCAAAAGAAAGATGGGGACCACGCGCATGACGGCCGCGTGTTTGTTTGGCAGCCACAGCGGCGTAACGATGGGCGCAACAAGCATGACGAACGTGATGGCCGCAAGCTGAAGAGTTGCCATGCGGCCCGAAGCGGTTCGCCATGCGTGTTGTGCATTGGGGCGCCCAGGTGCGACTTGCCGTGCGAGTGGCACCCAAATGGCATTGATGACCGCGTTGGTTAAGAGGCGTGCCGCACTGCCCATCGTTCGTGCGGGAACACCGACCGCGATGGTGCCCGCAAGCAATTGCGCGGCAACGGCAGGTTGCAGGCCTGTTTGAACAGGACCCGACAACGACAAGAGAAAACTCCCACGCGCTTGCCACATGATTTCACGCATTGACATGGGCGAATCTGTGGTTGTTCGTGGAAGCACGCGGCTCGCACCTGCGAACCGCGCAAGATCCACCACCATAAGGCCGCACGCGTAAAGCGCTAGCGCTCGAACGGGACCTGCGCCAAGGTAGGCCAACAAGGGCAATGAGAGGCCCGCGACGAGGTTGCGCACCAGCGCTTCGAGATGCCCGCGAACGTACCGTGCAGAGCCCACAAGCACCGCCGTCGCCCAACCTCCGCAAGCAAGGCTCGTGAAGAGCGACACGGTTACGAGCGCAAATACGCCTGCCGCGAGGGTGCGTGATGCCACGATCGACGTGGGTGCCCTTACAAGCATGGCGAAGGCGACACTAAGTAGGACTGTGAGAACAAGCCCAGTGGATGCAAGACCTCGAAGACCAGCCGTTGCAACCGCGCGAAACTTTGCGGCCTGCGGTGAGTCGTGAAGAAGCGCAAGCTCGCGTGTGAGGTACGCTTGAATGCCCGCGTCGGCGACCAAGACCACAGAGGCAATGCCTTGAAGTGCAATCGCCCATTCGTATCCCGCATCACCCCATCGGTCTTGAAGGACGCGCGGCGTGAGAAGTTGAGTCAACACCGACCCCCCGACACTCCCGATCGAAAGAAGCGTCGCAATCCGTACTTGTTTTGCTGCCGCATCCGAGGCTTGTGTCATATCGCGTTCGTCTTGGTACCATCGCGCGTGGCGGTCAGCCCGCAAGCACGCTCGGCTCCTTCATGAGAATTCTCATTGCGTCGCCCCAATACGAAGACTCCTTCGGTGACAATGTTCTTCGCACGCTTTGTCGCATGGGTCACGAAGCGCGATGCCTCGTCGAAGTGAAGGCCCCTGGGTACCTGTCTTTTCCCAACCTGGTGCTTCGAGCGGCGATGACACGGATTCGCGGGGATCATCCGCTTCCGTGGGAGAGGCGCATTCGTCATGCTGTTCGCACATGGCGACCGCAGCTGGTTCTTGCGCTGACGGAAGATATTCACCCGGAAATCCTCGAAGACATTCGCAAGAGTTGCCGCCGCGCCCTGTGGTGGGGCGACACGCCTGCAAACAGCATGCGGTGGGGCATTGTCAGCCCGGGATGGGATGCAGTGTTCATTAAGGATGAAGCCGCAGTCAGCAAACTTCGAATCGTTGGCGTCAACGCGCACCTTCTTGATGAGGCCATGAATCCAGAATGGCATCGTCCTGTCGCGTGCCAAGCTCACGACGGGATTGTGGTTGCGGGCAACTACTATGCATATCGGCAGCTCTTGGTAGAGCGGTTGGGCGAGGCTGGCTACGACATGCACCTCTATGGGTTGCCTCCGCCGTTGTGGGCTCGTCCATTCATCAAGAAATATCACCGCGGCCGTTACATTGTCGGCGAAGAGAAGAGTCGCGTTTTCGGTGAGGCGCTCGCGGCGCTCAACTCGTTCAACGTGACCGAGGGCAATTCACTGAATTGTCGCGCGTT
>JAHFDX010000346.1:3721-4948 GCA_023248785.1 Myxococcales bacterium | reverse complement strand
TCGTGGGGCCACGAGACCCGACTGGCCGGGCGAGGACGGGGATGAGGTTCTCGACGAACTCCGAGGTGCGCTCCGTAACGGACGCGCATGATCTTACGCCTCCGCGTCGATCGATACGCGAAGCGCGAACTCTTCGAGGCGGCAGCGCGCTACAAAGAATTTCGACAGGGTCTTGGCGAGGCGTTCGCCGACGCCGTGCAGAATCACTTTGATGAACTACGCAGGGACCCCCATCTCGGCGGCCGACCTCCCGGGGTTTCTACGGATCTCCCGATACGTCGACTCCTACTCGACCGCTTTCCCTATGCCATCGTTTTTCTCCGTGCCGACGACGAACTTCGCGTGATGGCCATCGCTCACGGCAAGCGCAGGCCTGGGTACTGGCTGCGAGGCTGAAGACATAGCACCCAAGCTGGCCATGCACCGGGCGGCGCATCGATTCATCGGGACCCTGGTCGCGCCACCCGTGCCGTGGCCGTCTGCATGCGACTCATGCGCTGATCCCACGATTCCCAATCGAGAAGCCATGCTTTTTTCGCCGTTCCACTTGCATATCCCGTAAGCGATCCGTGCCGCCCGATCACGCGATGGCACGGTACGACAATCGAGATCGGATTTCGCGCGTTTGCCGCGCCGACAGCCCGGGCTGCGTTTGGCATTCCGAGGCGCGAGGCGAGTTCACCGTACGAGCATGTTTGTCCATAGGGGATTCTCTGCAGTGCATCCCAAACACGGCGCTGAAACGGAGTGCCAAAGGGATCGAGGCGAAGCGTGAAGTGGGCTCGCTTTTTCGCGAAGTACTCTTTGAGTTGGATTGCTTCGTCTTGAAACTGCTTGGGTGCGTAGCGCCACGATCGATGCAATTTCGGCGCGTTGCTTTGTCCTTCGAGATAGAGCCCAGCGAGATCGCTTTCGCTGCGTACGAGCAACAGTTCACCGAGGGGGCTCGGCTGCATTGTGTAGAACATTCTAACCACCACCCTTCGAATACGATTGCCATAGGTGCATGGCGGCATACGCACGCCAGGGTCGCCACGCTTCAGAACGTGCGCGAAGTTCCTTTGCCGAAAGACCAAGTGCTCGCATGAGACCGAGGTCTGCATCGGGGAATGCGTCGGGATCTTTTCGGGCGCGCATCGCGATGTAGTTGGCGGTCCATGGACCAATGCCGGGGATGGCCGTGAGCGTCGAAATGGTTGATGCGGTGTCGTGTGCATCGAACTGCGA
>JAHFDX010000346.1:0-3711 GCA_023248785.1 Myxococcales bacterium | reverse complement strand
GAGGCGAACACCGAGGCGAGTGCGCGCAAGGTTCGAAGCCGTGCAGCGGGAAGACCGACACCTTGGAATTCGCGCTCCTTGGCCGATGCGATTCGATGCGCAGTGGGCGCAAGGCGTGTCAACTCGGGGGACGGCGTGTTGATTGGGTCGCCGAACGCATCGATGAGTCGCCCGGCAAGTGTGCTCGCCGCTTTGACACTCACCTGTTGTCCGACGACGGCGCGCATCGCGACTTCGAAATCGTCAAATGCGCCAGGAACACGCAGACCAGCGAGTTTGCGGACGTGCGGTCTTAGTTCGCGATCGCGGCCGAGGTGCGCCGCGATCGCGTGCGGATGTGCGTTGAGATCAAAGAGATTCCGAACGCGCGCAGTCACGTTCATCGTGACGGGGGCGAGCGAGGGGCTCAGACATACACGCAAGGCACGCTTGGGAGCGTCGTGGCTGACGCGGATCCATCCGACCCGTTCTCCGATGCAGACGGAGCGAATGTACTCGTCGCCCAAGACACGCTCGACACCTCGAAGCGCGCGAGCATCGAGAAACTTGAGCAACTCGTTCCACGCGAAAGGTGCGCGGTAACTCAATGTGACGGCGAGGCTGCCTTCAGCGGTTGCTTTGCTACGGCGAACTTCCGATGGCGATCGCGCAAATCTATCGCGAAAGAGCGCATTGAAGCGGCGCACGCTCGAAAATCCACTCGCAAATGCGACTTCCGCAAGGGGAATGCTCGTGTCTGCGAGAAGTTGCTTTGCAAGCGCAAGACGCGCCGTTTGAGCGAGTTCGATGGGTGCAACGCCGAGCTCTTGTTGCATCGCGCGGCGAAGATGACGTGATGTGATGCCCAACTCGGAGGCCAAGTCTTCGAGGCTTCCTTCGTTCAGCGCACCCTCTTCGATTCTCGTAACTGACGTCGTTACAATGCGCGAAATGGAATCGACGGGTGCCATGCCCGGTGCAAGTTCGGGTCGACAACGAAAACAGGCGCGGTACCCTCGTTTTTCCGCCTCTGCGGGCCTTTGGAAAAATTCGCAACGCGCTTTCCCCGGCGCGCGCGCTGGGCAAATCGGACGGCAATAAATTCCGGTCGTGCGAACGCCCGTGAAAAACACCCCGTCAAAACGTGCGTCGCGGGCGACGAGCGCGCGGTAACAAGCCTCGGGATCGAGCATCGCAAGTAGTTGTAGACGCAGTGCATACTTACGTCTGGCCGTTTTCGGACGTGTGTGCGAATGAGTCTTAACGCCTGGTCGCCCAAAACGCGCCGAATCGCGCGGATGATTCACTTTCTGGCTTCGGCTCCCAATACCGCTCCTCGAGCCGACGAAAGCCGAATCGCTCGCAAAGCGCGTACGTGACGTCGCGCTCTTCCTCGTCAGGATTGCTTGTGACGAGAAGCCCCGACTGTGGTGCGAGCAGGCGATGCACGTGCTCCACAATGCGTTCGGGAACGAAATTCGCCGAGGGAAGACCCCAATGAAGGAGGGGGCCTTTCACGACGAAAGGATCGAGCAAAAATGCGACGTCGAGCGGTTCCGCAAAGTCGAGGACATCGATGGGATGAAAGTATCCGTCTTGGGCGCGCGACGCGTAGAACTTCCCGTAGTCGTTCCGCGTGCGAAAATCGGTGAAACGACGATAGGCATCGATTTCAATTCCGTGGAGCGTGGTTGCAAACCCAAGCTCACGAAATTTCTTCTGATGCACGGGTGCGAAGAGGAACGTGCGGCAACCGATGTCGGCGACGACGAGACGCTGCCTTTCGCGCAAAGGTTCGATCGCGGTCTTCCAATCGAAAAGGGGGAAAAACTCTTCAAACTCCGCCTGGTAAGGTGCGTCGCGCTTTTCGGTGTACTCCACATCGACGGTTCGACCCCAACGAAGGCTCGAGCGCAAAAAGAAATCGACGCGGTTACGAATGTCACGGAGCATGGCGGTGGTGCGCGCTTTTTGCGCTTGCTCCAAGGTAACGAACCCGTGCGCGAGTTCCCACAGAAGAGTCCACGCAAACAACCGAAGCCCATCACCTGCAAACGGACTGAAAGCCTCGGAAACCAGGGTGTTTTAGGTAGGGTTGGATCGCTATCGCGAGGCACTTGACGATGGAGCGCTTGGCTCGATATGGTGCGAGACTATTTTCCGACTTAGCTCAGTTGGTAGAGCAGGCGGCTGTTAACCGCCTTGTCGCTGGTTCGAGTCCAGCAGTCGGAGCCATCTCGTCGTTCTTCAAGAAGGACGACCGCCACTTAAACAGGAGCCCCGGTCATCGCGAGGTACCTACGCATGGGCACGGCCAAGAAGAAGACGCTACCCAAGGATTTCGACGAGCTCCTCAAGGTCGGCGACCTCGCCAAACTTCAGGCGGTCTTCGAGACCTGCGACGTCGACGCTCGGGGAGGCTACGCCAAGCAGACCGCACTGGCATTCGACGAGTGTCCGGACGCACTGGCGCGGTGGCTGGTGTCGAGGGGGGCCAATCTCACCGCCGTCGATACATGGCGCAACACGCCGCTGCACAGCCGCGCGCGCAGTTGGCGGAGCAGCATCGCGGTCCTCCTCGAGCTTGGCGCGGACGTCAACGCCGTCGCCTCCATTGGCACGCCTCTTCATGCCGCGGCGGACAGCAAGCATGCCGAGAACGCCAGGCAGCTGCTCGCCCGCGGTGCCCAGATCGATGCGCGCAACGAGGAAGGCCTTACACCACTCGAGGTCGCGTTACGCGGCTGCACAAATGCCGAGCTCGATCGCATGCCCGCGTTCGTGACGGCCATGCTTGATGCTGGAGCCACACGCACGCCGGCGATGAACGGCTTCGTCAAGCATGTGGGCGAGTTCTTTGAGTTCCATCGCGACGCCTTCAACGCCGAGGGCGTAGTCGCAGCCAGCGCGGCGCTCGATTATCTCTGCGTGACCTTCGACGTCACGCCGGTGCCCCGTCGGCGCATCCATGACGGAACCGCGCCCATCATCGTGAAGTCGACCACGTGGCAGAAGCAACACGCTGAGCTGTGGAACCTTCTGGTGCCGTCGGGAGGGCCCGCGAAGACTGTACAAGGTGAGGTCATCCGAATCTCAGGGCGGATCTCGGATGAGTGGGAGCGCAATGGCGGTGCGAATTGGAATCGCGCCTACGCACAGATGGCGAACGCCTTTTCGGTCTACGTGCAACGTGGCACGCCGCTCGGTCTGAGCGAGGTCGCTGAGATCGAATCGATCGTGCGGTCGCTGATCGACCGCGGCGGCGCGGGGAACGATCGGTTAGCGGAACTCGCCGTTGCCTGGGTGCTGAAGAACCCGCAGCCCCTGGCGCTCGAGATACCAGACTACGAGCAGTAGTTGTTGTCATGTATGCCGGATTCGGGAGCGTGTCCGCCTCGCACTATTCCGCTGCTGCTTCGGCCACCTCGCAAGCTCTTCGTTGCTCCGCTTGATCCTGGTCTGCGCCTGCGCGATCGCGATCTCGTCGAGGATCACCGTGAACGTGTCCCGCCACCCTCTCCCATCAGCTTGAAATGGGGTTACAACGGGGTAGTGATGAAAGTTATATTAGTAACCGCGGGTGTACTTATTTCACTCGGGGCGGCTTTCGCGGCAATCGCGTTGAGCCAAGTCCAGCCGGCATGATGCTCGGTCATTGGGAGAATCCGAGCGGTTCGACGTTGGTCAGTGTGACTACGCGTCGTTGGACAGTCACGACGCCCGAAGGTGTCG
>JAHFDX010000345.1 GCA_023248785.1 Myxococcales bacterium | reverse complement strand
ACGCTGCTTGCGGGCCGAAGCGTCAAGATTCTTTACGATGGCGAAACGCCTTATCTTGCGACATACCTGCAAGACTTTTTCGGCATGGCGGAAACGCCACGCATTGCGGGCGGCCGCGTTTCATTGCTTCTTCACTTATGGGCACCCAATCGTCACGCCGTGCAGGTCACCCAGGATCTCGCTGGATTTTGGACGCGGCACTACCCCGCGATTCGCAAAGAACTCATGCGCCAATATCCGCGGCACACATGGCCGGAGGATCCATCGAAACCCATTCCGCGCATGGCTCGCGATGCGCGCAAGCGAGAATAATCAAGCACCCTCACAAACCCGATCCAGGTCGATCGCTCTTCGGTATGGATGGCGGTTCACTCTGCGTAGGTGGCGACGGTCTGGACGAGGGAGCAACGCGCGGGACGCGATGAGCCGACGTAGCCGGCAACACATGCCTTGTGGGTGCCGAGGTGGACGAAGGTTCCTGGGACGGAGGAGGAGTAGACGAGAACGCGGAGACAGGCAACGCCGGAGGGAAAACGGAACCCGATATGTTACCAATTGCTGGAGTTTTTGGCGGAGCCGCCTCCCAGCGGTGAATGGTCCAGGCGATCCCAAACGTTCCGAGACCTAGCGCAATACCGAAGACCCCCAATCGAACCGCAAGAGGGACTCCTTTCGATGAGGAACGCACAACGGGCGCTACATAAGGCGTCTGCGTGGAATCGCGCGTGGGCTTCTGCGCTGAAGCACCGCGATCGACGATCGCCGTATCCACATTCGGCACTTGGGCCACCGGCCCAATAACGTAACTACGCGTTGTCGCTTTTTGGTTCACGTGCAGCGGGAGCGGGAACGTGTGTGCGCGATCCTCGAGCCGAAGTGTTCCGCCGGCACCCATACGCTCGGTCTGACCCTGCATGGGCGCTTCTGTCGGAAGGAGTGCCATGGCGCCTACCTCAGTGTCGCCGGGCGGGCGCGACGTCGACCACGCAGACGCCACAGGTGTAGTGAGGTCCACCGAAAGGCCCCGCAACACGCGCGTCATAGCCTTTGCGTCTTTTGGACGCGCGAGTGGATTCTTCGACAGCGCACTCGCAACAAGATCGTCAAGGACTTCTGGAACAAGCGCCATCGAGGACAGCCTTGGCGGCTCTAGATAGAGATGCGCGTCGGCGATCTCCTTCGGCTCCCGGCGATCATCGAAGGGGCCCCCTCCAGCCACCATCTCAAAAAGTACAAGTGCCGCCGCGTAGAGGTCCGTTGCAGGCACTGCCCTCTCGCCCATGAGTTGCTCCGGTGCCGCATACCTCAGCGTTCCAACAAAGCGGCCATGCGTTTGCGTGTTTCCGTCGAGCACCGCCATGACACCAAAATCGAGCAACTTGATTTGCATGTCACCCGATGGAAGTGCCTGCAAAAAAATGTTCTCGGGCTTCACATCGCGATGAACGACCCCGTGGCGGTGGGCGTGATCAAGCGCGTCCAACAAATCGATCACGATTCGATACGAATCAGCCAGCGAAAGCGCGCCCTCACGACGAAGCACTTCGCCAAGGTTGTGCCCAGAAAGACGTTCCATCACGTAGTACGGCAAGCGAGCCTCATCACTCGTCACGCCCGCGGTAACCACCTCAACGATATTCGGATGGGCAAGCTGCGCGAGAATGCGTGCCTCGGACTGCATGCGACGCGCGAGGTCGGCCCGATCGCCCAAATCGCTGTGCAGAGTTTTTAGAACGTACTTTTTGCCGATCGTAATATCTTCGACTTCGTACACCGTGCCCATGCCGCCTTCCGCAAGAAGGCGCACGACGCGGTACACCGTGCCGGGAATGGTTGCATCCTTTGGATAAACAAAGCGTGAAGCCACCGAAGGGCACATTAGTGTGTGTCCCCATTATGAACAACGCTCGAGGGAATGCGCGCGCGTGGGCACACTACGAAAGTTTGCGAACAGCAGCCGGTGCCGTGTCGATCGGCCTAGCGGATCGCGGCATTCAGGCGGTCTTCGTAAAAGGCATTGTTTCAGCGAGGCGACTCTACGACGATCCCATCGAGCGACCGATGAGCGACATCGATGTTCGCGTCACATCCGCCGAGCTCATGCGCGTTCCGGCAATTGCAAAGACGCTCGGATGGCAGAAGGTCCACGACGTTCCGTCGTACGGCGCACAGTCCTACCTTGTAGGCGGACAACTCGTGGAGCTCGAGTGCTTCTTGGGTCCTCCGTACTTTTCCAAATGGTCGATTGAAGAACTCCGCGCGCGCGCCCACCCGGTTACAGATCTCGGCAACGCCGAAGCGATTTGCCTCGAACCCGACTGGCACGACCAGGTCCTCATTTCGGTACTCAACGCAGTTAAGGACAAGCTTGCCACCGCGTTTCCCTACTCGATCGAAGACGTTCGCCGCTACCTTCGAGCGACGGATACCGACCCGATTCGCCTTCACGCGCTCGCCAAATCGCGCGGAATCGAAGCTGCCCTCTGCGCGGCTGTTCACTGGGTGGGCGCCCTCGATGCCGATGTGGCGTGTCTCGACAGGCAGATTCCGTGGTCGCCCTCCGCAAACTTACGTGGACGCGGGTTTGTTCGGGTTGCTCGCAGCGATCCACGCGGTGTTTCCGCGCGCGTTGCCATGCGTCTCCTAGGGAGTCCACAACTCTGGCCTCAAGCCGCAATTGCGGTTATGTCGCGAGCGATGCTGCCGCCAGCCACCAAGTGAAGCCCCAGTTGAACGCCTATGATAGGGTCGGCATCCAATCACGTAGATACACGCCAATGAATCGCATGGTGCGGGAGATTGGCATGCGGATGGGGATCGCGCGATGAAAGCCTTTTTACTCGCGTTCGTACTTGCCGCGCTCGCAAGCGCACTGCTTACGCCGATTGTGAGGCGTTATGCCATGCGTGTGGGAGCGGTGTCACGCCCCGGTGGCCGCAATGTGAATGAGCAATCGGTCGCACGGCTCGGCGGAATTGCCATCGCGCTCGCCTTCTTCGTTCCTCTGCTCACCATTTTTCCTGCAGCCTCCACGGTTGCAGGAAGTCTGCGGGCCGAGAGCCAACGTCTCATTGGCCTCGTCTTGGGTGGCGTGCTTCTCGGCGCCGTTGGGGTTGCCGATGACACGCGCGGGGTCCGCGCGCTCTACAAGCTTGCGTTTCAAGTTCTCGCCGCGTGCATTGCGTTCTGGTTTGGTTTCCGTATCGAAGCCATCCAAATCCCATCTATCGCAACCGTATCCATGGGATTTTTCGCTCTGCCCGTTACGGTCATTTGGATCGTTGGCGTTGTGAATGCCATCAATCTGATCGACGGGCTCGACGGGCTGGCCGCTGGCATCGCGTTCTTTGCTGCCCTCACGAACTTCGTCGTCGCCTTCGTAACCGACGACGTGTTTGTCGCGGCCATCATGGCGTCGATGATGGGTTCAATCTTGGGGTTCCTATTTTTCAACTTCAACCCGGCCCGAATCTTCATGGGTGACTCGGGAAGTTACTTTTTAGGGTACGTCCTCGGAACGACGGCCACGGTTGGCGTCTCTCAAAAAACATCAACCACAGTGTCGATCCTTGTTCCCATGCTCGCTCTCGGGGTACCTCTCTTCGACACGCTCTTCTCAGTGGTACGGCGCTTCCTCGAGCGACGCCCCATTTTTTCGGCTGACCGCGGACACATTCATCATCGGCTTCTCGACATGGGGCTCACCCATCGCCGCAGCGTTTTGATTCTCTATGGCGTGAGCTTGGTCTTTACGATCGCGGCCGTCGGTGTTTCGCTGGGTCGCAGCTGGCAGGTGGGCGCCGCGCTCTGCATGGCAAGTGCCGTGCTCATTGCGCTCGTTCGTTTTGCTGGATACTTCGAATATGTTCGAAGTTTGAAAGGACGACGGTTATTCCCGCGTTCAACGGACACCGAGTTGCTCCGCCATTCCGTTCCAACGGTGTTGATCGCTCTCGCTGAGTCCTCGGACGAAAGCGACGTATTCGGCGCACTCGCCGGGTTTGCAGAGAGTGGCATTGTGCTCGAAGTTGAACTCTTCGTTCGCGACACGAATCAGCTTCTTCAGCGATGGGAAGCGAGCGATGGATCAAATCGTTCCGACGTCGTTTGCACCGAGATCGCTCTCGGCAACGCTCCGCGCGCAGAGCACGGCATTCGCTTTCGTTGGCGGAGCCACGGTGGGCACGTGCGCGCGGAAAGTACCCTGCTGCTGCAACTCGTTGTGGACGCCACAGCGAAGGCGCTGCTCAAACACAGTTCCCCCTTCCTGGTTCCGGCGCGCGTCGATAGCGACGCACCGCTCGCCGATCGATCCACACCCGCAATGCCAATCGCAACGTAACGAGGGAACCCGATGTCCCTCGTCCTCGGTGTGAATTCCGCGCACGCGGATGCCTCTGCGGTTCTCGTTTCCTCGGACGGCATTGTCGCCGCCATCGCCGAAGAGCGATTGTCGCGCGTCAAACACAGCGCGGGATTTCCACGCCTGGCAATCAAGGAAGTCCTTCGTATCGCGGGAGCATCGATCGACGACGTCACCGATGTCGCGATCGCGCGCGATCCCAAAGCCAACCTTGCCGCCAAACTTCGCTACGTTGCAACCGAGCCAAAGCGACGCATTGCGCACGCGTTAAAGCGACTTGCCGCGCATCGCAAAGCAGCGCGGGTCGCGGCACTCATGGCCGATGCCATTGGCACCGAAGAGAGACGCGTGCGCGCATCATTTCATCGCGTCGAACACCATCTGGCTCACATCGCGAGCGCGTATTACTGCTCGCCGTTCGAACACGCCGCGGGGATCAGCGTGGACGGCGCGGGAGACTTTGCAAGCTCGATGATTGCCCGCTGCGTGGGGCGAAAACTGGAAGTCGTGCACCGCACCCTTTGGCCGCATTCGGTTGGCGTGTATTACACGGCGCTGTCACAATTCATCGGGTTCGGCGAGTTTGGA
>JAHFDX010000344.1 GCA_023248785.1 Myxococcales bacterium | reverse complement strand
GGAGCGATCACTACGCGCGACCTTCCGTGAGTGCACACGGACTGCACTTGTTCAAAAGACAATCGGCAGGTCAACGCGAACGATGTGGTAGTTCAGCTGTGCGCTCGCGAGTGGCTTGTCGAGTCCGCGTTCATACGCAATCGAGGGACGAAACCACGCGCGTCCGAGTTTGATGTGCCCACGCGGTCCGACCGCGAGTGAGAGGGTGTCCTTGGTTGCGCCGGACGCATCGGCATCCACAGAAAGGGGCGCATTAATCCAACGCTGATAGCGCGCCTCCGCGCCGACGGACAAGTGGCCCATCACGAAGTAGCCAACGTGGAGTCCCGTGGTGAAGTTCGTCTTCGATGTTTCTTTTTGGACGGCCTCGCCGCGGACGCGCACGAGATGAAGAAGTGTCGCTTCGATTTGAATCGTAAGCCCATGCGCAACATAAGCACCGCCGAGGCCAAACACGATCGCAAGATCGTTTACGGCAAACAGCGCATTGTCCATCTGTACGCGCGCAGGGACCCCTTTCTGCCGCGCGTTTACGGTACCTGCATCTGGCGCGTCGCCGCCGCCGCCGCCAACCGGAAGCGTAGCGCCAAGCAGCACGTTGGCTCGCATGTTAGAAAAGAGCGCAGCATACGATGCCCCGAGGAGCGGATTACCCACAACGAATCCACCGGGAATCCCTACCGGAGGAGCGTCCGCGACCATCGCCATTCTGAAAAGAGGCGTCAGGCCCGCCCCCTTCGGACCGGTACCCTCCACACGATACGATCCGGTGAGCACTGTAGCCGCCGTAACCCCATGATCAGCCGCCGCGTTCTCATAGCGCGCAAGCGATGTCTCCACTCGAATTGCGCTGGCCGAAACGACGGGCCGTAATGCCCATGGCAACGAATACGCTGCGGGGGCGGCTCCAGGTTCGCGATTTTTGGAGTCGGGATGGTCACTTGCCGCCTTTGCGTGCATGGCGATGAGTGCGGAAGCGAGTGCACTTTGGCACGACCTCAGCGAATTCCCTCTCGGCATCATGACACTTCCGACTCCCTTCGTGACGACGCAGGAGGAACAGATCGTAGCGACGGGCGCGCCTCACATAGCTCTCCGGAAAGAACGGGGAGCACCATGCGAAGAAGCGCGATCAAAACCATCGCGGCGAACGCCCAAACGCCAGCGCTTACGCGCCATTCGACAAGGCTTGGAGCATATTCAACCAGTTCGTGCAGGGTGCTTGGCACAAAACCGGGAACGATGAGGCCCATTCCCTTTTCGATCCACACACCCGCGAACGCACACGCGCACGCTGCAAGAAGAACTCGCGGGTTGGTTCGACTCGGATGCGAATGAATAAGAACCGCCGACGCGAGATTCAGGCCAACGGCAGTCCATATCCAAGGGACCAAGCCGTGCCGTCCGTCGAGCCCGAGAAATAAATACCGACCCGAAGCAGCGTGGGAACCTCCCGAATAAAATAATGTGAACGCCTCCGAGCCGAACATGAAGAGATTCACCAAGATCGTGACGCGAAGGATGCTCGCGAGAAGCTGCATCGGTTCGTCGGTAAAGCGAAAATGGGGGGCAAATCGCTTTATCGCGTAAAGCAACATGATGACGAACGCCGGCCCGGTAATGAACGCCGACGCAATGAATCGCGGAGCAAGGAGTGCCGAGTTCCAGAACGGCCGGCCACCAAGACCCGAGTAGAGAAACGCGGTCACGCTGTGGATCGAGATGGCCCAGCCGATCGAGAGAAATACGAAGGGCAGGTAGAATACTCTCCTCGGCCGGACCCCGAGGTACTTCATGTAGGTGAGGTAACCCACGATGTGCAGATTCAGGATTAGATATCCATTGAGGACGATCACGTCCCACGTGAGCATGGAGATCGGCCAATTGAAGCGGCCCACTCCGGGGATCACGTGCCACATGCGATCAGGGCGGCCCATGTCCACCACGATGAATCCGATGCATGCAACGATCGCCGCGATGGCGAGCAACTCCCCCACGAGCACGACGTCATGCATCTCTTCGTCCTCGTAGAGATAGGCTGGGATCACCATCATCACGGCTCCCGCCGCGAGCCCTACCGAGAACGTAAAGTTGGCGATGTACAGACCCCACGACACGTGGTCCGTCATGTGGGTCACGACCATGCCCGATCGCAACTGGTGTGCCCACGCGTTCACGCCGACGAGAAACACGCACGTGAGCACGGTCATGGTTGCGTAGAATCGAACACCGCCTAAGAACGCACGGCGCACGAGCCGGAGCGCGAATCGCGGGTAGCTGAGATTGAGTTCACCAGGTTGTAAAAGGCTCATGGGGTCACGTGTCGAAGAAGTAAAAAAATCGTGGCCTTGTCCCTAGCTCCTCCTTGAGAACGAAGACGCGCTTGTTCGCGAGAACCCATCGGATCTCGCTGTCCGGATCGAGCAGGTTTCCGAACACTCGCGCCCCGGTCGGGCATGCTTCGAGACACGCGGGAAGACGGCCCGCGCGCGTGCGATGGAGGCAGAACGTGCATTTTTCAACGACCCCTTGGGGTCGTACTCGATTGGACAAGTAGCCCTGATCCGGATTTAGTTCTGCGGCGGGGACCTGCGGTTTCTGCCAATTGAATCGACGCGCGTGATACGGACACGCCGCCTCGCAATAGCGACAACCGATGCACCAGTTGTAGTCCACGACCACGATCCCATCGCGCTCCTTCCATGTCGCTTGCACGGGGCACACCTTCACACAGGGCGCGTTGTCACATTGCTGGCACTGCACTGGAAGGTAGTACTTTCCGGGCGCAGGCACTGCGTGATCGTAGGTTGTTGTTCCCTTCTCGAGATCGAACGTGCCCTGGTCCATCTCGAGAACCCGGATGTACGAATTGTTCGTGGCGCGATCGTGGTTGTTTTCTTTGTGACATGCCTCGGCACATTTTCGACAGCCGATGCACACCGAGAGATTGAGCGCGTATCCGAATTCCACGCCCTCTTGCGGGTGAAGATCAGTCACGTGAACGTCGACGCCGTAGGTCTCTCTTGTTTTTTGTTCGATTCGCCGAAGTACCGCCTCGAGCTCAGACTTGGAGAGTTCCTTGTAATGACGCTGCAAGAACTCATCGAGGCTCTGTTCCTTTGTCCACGCCGTGAGCGGCTCGAGGGCATAGGCAAATGCCGTCGCGCCGAGCGTTCCGCCTAGCACCTTGAGCGTGCGCCGCTTGGTCTTATCCATGAGACCGTTCCGATCGTTCGTGGGCCGATGGGAGGAATCGGTCGCGTGGTGGGAGCACGGGACGGGACGGTGCGAATGCAGGCGAATGCGGGTCGTGGCAATCGACACAGTGATTTCGAGTGCGCGATCCCTTGGAGAGATCCCAGTACCCGGTCATCCCCCCATGAGTTCCATGAGAGTAGTCACGAAACTTCGGCCCGTGGCATTGCGCACACAAGCGCATGGTGTCTTGCGTCATCAGGTGCGTTCCGTCGGAGAGATGAAGCGTCGGCTCGCCGCCGGACAGAAGCACGTGGCACGAACCACATGAGAGCGGGCCATGTTTGACGACAAGTCCCGCGTGAAATTCGCGCAGGCCGTCGGTGGACTCGGGGAACACGCCGGCATCACGGATCGCGTGACACGTCGCGCAGCGAACCCTTACCGGTTTACCCAGCGAGTCCAGATGCGCCGACTCGACAGAAACCAACTTCTCGGGTTCATGGACGGTCGTTGCACCTTGCTGGGGCCCAGGAGCGGGTGCCACCTCGCGCGGCCGATCGGCACATGAAAGCAGCGACCCGCAAACAACCAGGCACAGATCGCTTCGTTGGAGGAAAGGCACGGGTCGACCCTCGCACGGTCCATGCCGCATCGAGTGTTCTCACGTTCGTCCGCGCAAGCACTTTCTAGAGCGCACGAGTTGCGACGACGCGCAAGTCTTGCGCTGCGCATGGGGACGGCACCCGCTCGTGCAGTCACGGCGTTCGTGGACCGCATTTTGCTGATTGAACGCAGCGAAGGAAAAAACGCCCGGAGATGGACCGACGCAATTTCATTCAATCGTTCGCAATAGCAGCCGCTTCCGCGGAAGCACGAGCGGCGCGTGTGCGACTCCCACTCGCACCATCGAGCGCTTCGAACCTAGACGTTCAATGGGACAAGGCACCCTGTCGCTTCTGCGGAACGGGCTGCCATGTCTTGGTCGGAACTCGAGCCGGACGAGTTGTGTCCGTGCAAGGGGACCCGCTCGCTGAGGTCAACAAGGGCTCCCTGTGCGTCAAGGGCTACCACTCGGCACTCGCGCTCTACGGCGCAGACCGTCTCCGGCAGCCAAAGCTTCGTAAGAACGGCGTGCTCGTCCCGGTGTCTTGGAAGGACGCGATCAACGCCATCGCCGCGCGCGTCTTTGTCGATCCGAAAGGCTTTGCGATCTACGGAAGCGGACAATGGACGATCCCCGAGGGGTACGCCGCGACGAAGTTCATCAAGGCAGGCCTGGGCCACAATCAGATCGAGGCGAACGCGCGGCTGTGCATGTCCTCTGCGGTGACGGGGTTTCTGACCGTCTACGGCGTGGATGAGCCTGCTGGTTGTTACGACGACCTTGATGCATGTGATGTGTTGATCACCTGGGGGAACAACCCGGCAGAGATGCACCCCGTGCTGTTCTCGCGGGTCATCGATCGACGAACGCGAGGGGAACGGGTCCTATTTGTCGATCTCAACACGCGCCGGACGCGCTCGAGCCTGTTCGCCGATCGTTCGATTCTCTTCCGGCCACAAACCGACGTAGCCCTCGCCAATGGGATCGCGCACTTGCTCGTCGAACAGGGACACTACGATCGCGCCTTCGTCGAAAAGCACTGCAATTACCGCCTTCCCGACGAAAAGAAAACGCTGCTCGGTCGCGCGGCCTCGTTCGACGAGTACCGACGAAACCTAGAGGAGTACACACCCGATCGGGTCCAAGAGATCAGCGGCGTGAGTGT
>JAHFDX010000343.1 GCA_023248785.1 Myxococcales bacterium | reverse complement strand
CCAAGCGCATCCCGGAGAGGACGCAATTCCGGCACAAACGCAGCCACAATCAGCAGCATGAGGGAAGGATAGGCCCCTCCACCAAAACAGCCGCTACCAAAACTGAGACCTTAAAGAGCAAGGTGCGCAAGAATCGTGCCGAAAACGCTGTGCGCTCGGCGTTGCTCGGAGGCGATCGAGTAGGTAACCTAGCCAGGATGCGCCTTTTTGTCTCGGCTTTTGCTTGCATGGTCCTCTCCGTGGCCGGCTGCAACGCGCCTGTAGAGGGTGCTGCCGATGCGGAGGCCGTCGCCGTCACAACCCAAGCTGTGGTTCTTCTCTCACGAATCGAGTCTGAGACCAGCACGCGCACCGACGTCGCAGCGCGATTTGTCCGAACGCATGGTGAACTCGAACGCGCCTTGCGGGCACTTGGACTCGACGCGGTTCCTCCCGCGCCGGGTGAGTGCATCGTCGTGCGCCCATCGCCGATTGTTCTGGATACATCGCCACTCGAAACGTTGTTAGCGATAGACCTGCTCAACGCGGGCTCGCTCAACCTCACCGCCGGCGCTAAAACACTTGGGCTCGAGGCGCGCGAAATTCCAAAGGTTGCCGAAGTGGTTCGCGGGCTTGTTTATGCAACGTCAACGACGCACCCTGCCGGCGCAACGCCGTCAACCTACCGGTTGGAGGCCACCGGCAACGAATGGCCAGGCTTCCGGCTCGATTTTGAGGGACCCGCTGAACTTCGCGACATTCGCCTTTCAGGAAGCGACTCAGACGACGGTCCCGAGGTGCGTTGGCAACCCGAACGATCGTTATCGATGGAATGGGCTCCGGGCGCGTCTTCTGACCTTATGGTGATCGAACTCGCAAGCGACTCGCTCGAGATTCCCGTTGTAAAGTGCGGGTTCGCTGACACTGGCCACGCGCAGTTGGCCCCTCAATGGCTTGGAAAGGCCCCACGCGCGACGCTATCGTTCCACCGGACGCGCACCGTTCGTTGGCAATCGCAAGGCGTACCAGGTGAACTTCGATTCGACGTCGCCCGCAGCTTCCCAATCGTTCGAACACCATGAAAGAGCACGCGTTGTTTGCGTGCGTGTTCATTGCCAGCGTTGTGGGCTTCGATACGAACCCCGCGTGGGGCACACCCCACGGGAAGCAACGCGCTCGCAACCACCCAACCGCGCCTCGCCCCTACGTCCAAGCGATGACGGGATGGCACGCGAAAGAGCCCGGAGCAAAGGCGCCACTAGATACAAACGGGCGCCCCATGCTCGTGCTTTGCACGATCAATCGGAGCGAGCGACTCGAGGTTGCCGCCCTGAGTGACGAAGGTGGATTTGCAACGAAAGACCTCGCGCGCATTGCGCACGTCTTGCGATCGAAGGGCGGAGACGAGCATCCGGTCGACCCGCGTACGCTGAATATTCTCTATCGTATCCAAACGCACTTCGATGCCCACGAATTGCGCATTGTTTCGGGATATCGAACACCCAAACCAAACAATCACTCCAATCACGGCAAAGGCCGCGCAATCGATTTCGTGGTTCCCGGCGCTCCAGATTCAAAGGTCGCCGAGTATGCGCGCGAGATGGGTTTTGTCGGCGTTGGTATCTATCCGACGAGCGGATTTGTGCACGTTGATGTGAGACCTCGAAGCTACTTCTGGATCGATTATAGCGGCCCTGGAAAACGTAACCGCGAACGTGGTATTTTGCCCGGACTGGCGCAAAAGAGTGACGAACAGGCCACGGCACGCGGGCAGCGCGGGATTGAGCCGTTTGAGATCATCTCCAACGTCGACGCCCACCTTCTTTCACAGGCCAATGCCTCGGATACATCGAGTGACGACGATGGCGAGGAAGACGAATCCGCCGACTGACGCGAATGCGAACTCCATCGACGCGCTCGTCCGCTTAGAACGGCTCGACGACGCGGCGGAGCTTGCACTACGGCAAGGAGATCCAACGCGGGCGTCGGGACTCTTCGAGCGCGCTTGCATGTTCGAACGCGCAGCGAATGCCTCGCGGGTGGCAGGTGACCACAAGCGTGCCTTTGAACTTGGAGCGCGCGCGTGCGATCTCGACCATCTCGACAGTCTCACTCGCTTCGCAAACGAGCTTACCGTTGAGCAAGCTGCCAACATGGCTCCCATCGTCAGTTCACGTGGCCAGCACGCAGCCGCCGCTCTGGCCTGGGAGCGCGCTTCCTCACCCTTAAGCGCAGCGGGCGCGTGGGACCGCGCGGGCGAAGCAATTCGGGCTGCAACCAACTACGAGAACGAAGGCGCTCTAGTTGATGCGGCTCGGGTTCTTGAACGAGCTATCGAACAAGGCGATCCGACGGATGCGCATCGGTTTGCACTCGGCAACCTTTTGCTTCGGCACGGCAAATGGGAAGGAGCGTTGCGCCAATTGCAACGGATTGCCGACGCAAGCGCTCTCCATGCGGAAGCTCAAGAAAAAGTGACCTTTGCTCTTCGCGCGCTGGGGCACTTACCTCATAGTGAAATCATTCCGCCAGCGGCCCATGTTGGCGCGTCTCTTCTCTTTGGTCGTTACGAGGTCGTTCGGGAAGTGGCCTCCACGGCGAACGCACGCGTACTCGAATGCACGGATCGTCTGACAGGGCAGCGCGTTGCACTCAAGATGTTGGCGTTCGACCCAGTAAGCCCGCACGGTCGCGATGCCTTGGTGCGGTTCGAACGCGAAGTGCACATTCTGATGCGCGTGAACCATCCTCGCATCGTTCCCATGCTCGACTACATGAAAGACGGACCCGCGATCGCGCTCGCGTGGATGGGTGGAGGAACGCTCGACGATGTGATGGCAAAGATTCCACTTACTCCGGCGCGCGCGTGTGAGATCGCGTTGTCGGTGCTTCATGCCCTCGCAGAAGCGCACCGTCTGGGAATCATCCATCGCGACATCAAACCATCAAACGTGCTCTTCGATGATGCAGGGGCGGCCCATCTGTCTGACTTTGGCGCTGCGCATATCGCAGATGCGTCGCGAACCGTTACGGCAGCGATCATTGGATCACATGGAACCATGAGTCCAGAGCAGCAACGAGGCGAGCCTGCAACGATTCGAAGTGATTTGTACTCGGTCGGGATCGTTTTTCGAACGATGCTCGTTGGAGCCCAAGGCTTTACTCATCAGAAGCCTAGCCATGTGCACGCCAACCTAAGCGCATTGCACGATGAAGCAATCGCAATGCTGTGTGCAGAAGCTGCCGACGACCGGCCGCCCAATGCAGCCGAGGCCTACGCGGCGCTGACGCGCCTATCGTGGCCCAATGTGGTCGAACTCCAAAACACCTCCGTGACAATGACAGTGAACGGTCCGCAATCACAACCGAAAGAACGCTACGAGCACAGTGCGCAGGAGGGGTGGACGGATCGTTGGCTTGCAACGCGCGTTTCAATCGTCGATCTCACCGACGCGAATCTCACTCTGGCGCGGGCATTTGCGAAGGCGCTGCATCCTGGCCTTCAGCGCATCTTGCGAACAGATGCAACTCGCCTGTTCGTCGAAGCGACAGCCGCGGAATCCTCCGACGCGGTGTGGAATTCGTCCGACGCCACGTGGCTACGAAGCGCTCTCGCTGCACTCCACAAGACGGGATGCGTCCATGGGAACATAGATGAATCGCACATCTTCAGGACGCGGTCGGGCATCCTTCGACTTCGATTTCCGACGGTACATCGTGCGTCCACGGCAGAGCGCGACGCCGCGGATCTTGACTTGCTCATTCGAAAACGGAGTGCCACGAACATCTGAGCACGGATGCTCTACTCGAGAAAGGGCATGACCACATTTTCGACGCGCACCGAAACTTCTTCTACAGACCCGATACCATCCACACACTCGATGCGATCGTTTGGTAAAATGCTGGCCAAATCGCGATAGAACGCCGCCAGTTTTTTTTGCAATTCACTTTGCTCGTAGAGTTCGGGGCGGCCCCCTCGAATGCGCCTGCGCCTAGCCGCGTCCTCGGCCGGCACGTCGAGGACAACGGTGAGATGCGGGCGAAGAGCAAAACGATTGAGCGAGCGAACCCATTCGAGCGCATCCTTGCCGTCGAGACCACTTGCAAGGCTCTGGTACCCGAGGCTCGAGGCATCGTATCGATCCGATAGAACAATCGCGCCCGATTTGAGTACGGGAACGATGGTTGACTCGACATGATGCAACCGATCGGCCGCAAACAAGAGCGCCATCGTCCCCCATGATGAAAGCGTGTGATGCTCCTCAGGACACGCAAGGATTTGACGAATGAGCGCCCCCAGAACGCCATCGCTCGGCTCCCGCGTGGTGACAACCGTCGAAGCGCGCGCCTGAAGTTTCTGACGGAGCAACTCAAGCTGCGTGGTAGTTCCTGACCCGTCGATCCCTTCAAGGACGATGAACACACCTTGCTTCACGGCCAAAGACGATATCACGTCACGACGAGGGGCGTGTCCTCGCCAAGCACGACATTGTCGATCAAGCGGGTCGCTCCGATGTGACAAGCCACAGCCACAAGTGCACGCTCGGCGGTTACCTCACCGAAGGAGGCCAGGGTTTCCGGCTCTCGAATGTCGACGTAGTCCACGCGATCGGCAATGTGATCGATGTCATGACGCACCAGCTGTTGAAGCACGGATGCGCGCCGTTCGCCTGTCCCCCACACTTGTTGCGCCCGTGCGAGGGCACGCGGAATCCCACTCGCACGGGTACGCTCATCAGGCGAAAGGTATCGATTGCGTGAACTCATCGCGATCCCGTCCGGTTCTCGCACTGTCGGGTAGCCAATCACCGCGACTGGCAAATAGAGATCGCGCACCATTCGGCGGATAACCGCGAGCTGCTGATAGTCCTTCCGGCCAAACACTGCGACGCACGGGCCCGTCAGCGCAAACAGCTTCGCCACGATCGTCGCGACCCCCTCAAAGTGCCCTGGCCGAAATGCCCCGCACAACGGATCGGCGAGCGCTCCCACCCTGACGC
>JAHFDX010000342.1:880-4985 GCA_023248785.1 Myxococcales bacterium | reverse complement strand
CCCTTATGGCAACCACGACCCGGCCCGGGCACAAAGCGCGAGCTGGCGGTTGGCAGATGGCCGGCAATGTCGGCGGCACAGCAATTTTAGGAACAATCCCCATTTGGCTCATGGGTCGGCTCTCCGCCTCAACCGTGGGAATCATCCTCGGGATCGTCGTGCTCTTAAGCGGCGCGCCTGCGCTGTGGGTCGATGAAAATGCGCCCGCGAAATTGATCGGCCCCCTCATCAACGCCGTACGCGACAGGTTCGTCTCCATCGTGCGCGATCTTTGGACCACTGCGAAGAGTCGCGAAGGTTGGACAGGACTCATCATTTGCTTCGCACCCGTCGGTTGCGGCGCGCTCACAAATTTATTTTCGGGAATGGCCGTCGACTACAGCGCGAGCGACTACACGGTGGGGATGGTGAACGGGCTTTGGGGTGGCCTTGTGAGCGCGGCCGGATCCATTTTGGGCGGGTTCATCGTCGACCGCATGAACCGCCGAGTCGCATATTGCCTGTCGGGCGCGCTAACCGCCGTTACAGCCCTTGCGATGGGGTTCGCCCCAATGACCTCGGCGACGTACACGTGGGGGGTTCTTTCGTACAGTTTTGCAAACGGAATTGCGTTTGCGGCGTTCGCGGGCATGGTGCTCGAGATGGTTTCACATGGGAGTGCCGTCGCGACGAAGTATGCACTCTTCGTAGCCGTATCGAATCAAGCGATCAGCTATGTCACGTGGCTTGATGGCCGCGCGTCCAAGTTCCAAGTTCGCGGACAGGACTGGGGAACACGCGGGGCAATTCTCTTCGACGCCATCGTCACGTTCGCAGGCGTGGCTGTGCTCGGCGTGTTGGCACTTCTTCTTCGAAAAACGACGCCAAAGGCTACAGCAGAGCCGGCCGAGGCCCCTTAGGTCGCGGCAATGCCCGAAGCCCTTGGTGCAATCGCGGGTACGGCCCTATGCTCTACCCGATGGCGCAAGCGAGCACGTTCGTCGTTCTGTACGATGGCAAATGTCGCTTTTGCACGCAGAGCGCGAAACGTCTTGCTCGTTCGTTTGGACCTGAAAAGGTGCGCACCGAAAATTTTCAAGAAGCGGGCGTGCTCACAACCTACCCAACGATCACGTTCGACGCTGCGATGGCCCGATTGCATGTCGTTGCGCCCAACGGCCAAGTGTTCGCCGGAGCCGGCGCTGTTGCGCGACTCGTTCGAACCATCCCCATTGTGGGCATTCTCGGTTACCTTTACTTTTTGCCGGGCCTAAGGCATTTCCTCGAGTGGATGTATGGGTTCATAGCGCGCAACCGATATCGGCTCTTTGGCAAGACCCAAGAATGCGATCCCAACGGCACTTGTCATTTGCACCAATAGGGGTAACTGCGCGACCGCGTCATCTGGCGTCATTTCTTGTGGCCTTACCGGGCATAGCCCTCGTATTGCTCGACGTTTTCCGGCGGCACGATCAAATGGCTCATTGGGGGCGTCCGGTCCTCTTCGCGTACGCAGCAAGTGCCGTCGTGAGTGTTCTTTTGCTTGGCACCCTCGTTCACGCGACGGCAACCGCTTCGGGATGGCGAAGAGTTCCGTGGACTCTTCTGCTCCTTTGCTACGGCGGTCTTGCGTGCGGTGCTCAGTCGTACTTGTTCGCGAGATACCACTCGTACATCAATCGCCGTTCGGTGTTGGTCGGCACGTCCATGCTCCCGAGCGTTGGTCAGCAACTCGTAGCTGACATAGGTGCATTTTCGGCAGCCATCTTGCCACCGGTTGTGGGAGCCGTCGTGCTCGCCGCAATCGTGTCTCGAGTCCTCGATGCGCGGAGTTCGACAACTCGCCACCTCGACTTAACACTCGCGGCGGTCGTGAGCATTGCCGCATGCGGTGTGTCAAACGGCGGCGGTGAACAAGCGGCGACCCCGGACGTCCTCTACCTGTCGGCATTCATCGAGCTTGCACATGCGCGCTGGATCCATCACGACGACGTGGGGCGCATTTATCCCGGCTCGCGCTCCCCAATCGCAATTCCTCATCTGAAGACGGAGCCAAACAGAAATATACTATTCATAGTTACAGAATCCGTACGCGCCGCCGACTCGTGCGTTGAGCCAAGCAAGCCATGCGAAACCACGCCCTTCTCAAATCGCGCGGCGAAGAACCGCTTCATCCTGCAGCAGATGCGCGCCGTTGATTCGAGCACGGCCATTTCGATTGCCGTCATGTGGACCGGTCTTGCCGTCGATGCCTCCCGCGAGGATTTTCATCGCATGCCCCTGGTTTGGGAGTACGCGCACAACGCGGGTTACAAGACCGCGTATTTTACCTCGCAGAACTTGTTTTTTGGCAATCAGGCCATTTGGCTTTCGGGCCTTCCACTCGACGAAACGTTCAGCGCAACAAATATCGATCCAAATCCCACCTACGAAACAGGGGCCAACGACGGCGCGCTCGTCACGCAATCGCTCGAACGCCTCGCGCGCCTCGGGGCGCCCTACGTCGCGATTGTGCACCTTTCAAACACGCACTTTCCGTACGAGATTGACCCAAGCGATGCACCTTTTCAGCCTCAGCGAGTTGCGTTCGGCTCGGGCGATCGCTTGCACGTGCACAATCGATATAAGGACGCAATTTACGCCCAAGACAAACACATCGCTCGCCTCGTCGAAGGCGCTCGCACCCTTCCCGGCGGCGAACGCACGGTCATCGTGTTCACATCCGACCACGGCGAACAAATGAGGGAGTGGGGCGCCGTTGGTCACGCGAACACGCTCCTCGACGCAGAGATCCATATACCGTTTTGGATCGACGCCCAAGGGACCACGCTCACTCCCGAAGAGCGGAGCACTCTGGCAACGTTGCGCGACGTGCCCCTCACAACCCTCGATGTGATGCCAACGCTACTCGATCTGATGGGCCTCGACGGGCATCCTGACCTGGCTCCAATTCGGACAAAAATGCCGGGCAAGAGTCTCCTTCGCGGAGGCTCCCCTCCGACGACTCCCGTCATCATCTCCAACTGCTCGCCCATCTTCGCGTGCGCCTTCAAAAACTGGGGCGCCATCCAAGGGCAGCGCAAGGTCTTCGCTACGCAAAACGCACACAAGTGGTCCTGTTTTGACCTGGCGGTCGATCCACATGAAGAGGCGCCGCTTCCTCCGAAGGAGTGCGCCGATCTGATTCGCCTGGCAGAAGCCGACGGACGCGGGAGTCCTTTCTGACACCCGTGGGCTGGGGAGTTTAGGGGGTCTGCACACATCGCGTGTAAACAGCCGTCGACGCCGCGAGCGCTGTCGTCGTGCCGTATCGGAAGTCGATGACGATCGCATCCCCGCCGCTCGAGGCTGTGCTGGACCAAAAGTAGCTTCGCGGTGTGTTGGGGAAAGCGAAATCGTCAATGGCGCGCGGTTCGAGTGTGTTGTTGCCGACAAAGACGAAGTCCACGTCTTCGTCGACGAGCGTCATGAGTTCTTTCGCAGTAGGGATGCGCCACCCGGTCTCCGGAGCACGATAGTCGCTGCAATACTTCTGTCCGGCGGCCAACGACATAGGCGTCGTCACCGATCGCTGCCACGTAAGACCCGTCTGCTTGTCCTTAATTGTCTCGTTGAATTCGTCAAACAGATCGTATTGATCTGGTGGCGCTCTTCGCGCGAGCGACGCGGTTGTGATGAAGACGATGCATCCACATGCAGCCCACCAGCGAGCGCGCCTCATGGGGACCTCACGCAACGCACATATCTATGATCGGAGGTTGCTTGGTCGGTGTTCACGTTGCCGGTACCAAAGTGAACGCTCCAGTAGTTCTTCTTGGCCGCCTGATCGGCGGGTGCGCGAACGAGTGACTGCGTCCAATATTCTCCCATCGGCGCGTCGGGAAACGCCGTGGGATCGATGCGGGCTTTGGATTGCGCGAAATCGAGGAGCGAAATGAGTTCGATGCGCGAGGGCAATCGAAAGGTTCCTTTCGGCGAGCGCTCCTCACATTGACGGAGGGCCACATCGAGTGAAACGCGCTCGGTAGGTACCGTTCGCACCCAACGCAGGCCCGTCACATTGTCGAGGACCGCATCGCTCTCGACCGTATAGCTCGAAGGATTGTGGATGCCTGCTTCCGCATCG
>JAHFDX010000342.1:0-870 GCA_023248785.1 Myxococcales bacterium | reverse complement strand
GCGAGCGCGCCGTCGATTGTGGTCACCTTCGCGTCCACGTCCGTCGCTGTCCCGCTGTCGTTCACTTGGGCATTCGAAGCATCGACTCGACAGTCGGCAACGCAGTCCACCTTCTCGTATTTATCGAGCCCGAAGATCGCGTTGCACGCCAAAACCGAGAGCGAAACGAATGCACATGATGCTATTCGCCTTGCGCGCACGCTCAAAATCTCCCCGACAGGCCAGCGGACGTGGGGCCGAGCCACGACGAAATCGACGACGTGATTCGCACTTTCTCCGTCACCTTGCCACTCAGCGCAAGACCCACGAACCCAGTCACAAATCCCGCGCCTGCAATGATGAAGAATGTCGACGTGGCCACGCCCCAACCCTTCGCCGAGTCCAGATCGTCCCATTCCGTCGGGGGGCACTTGCTATCTGACGTGCAATGGAGCGAAGTCTTCTTGGCCAGGGTCACGAGTCCCGCAAACATTCCCTCCGCAAGCGATGTGCCCCCTGTCGCAAAACCGATCGGCACAAGAACACTTTCGCGTCGCCTCACCACGGTGCGCATTCCGCCGTCGAACGGAGGTAGCTTCTTGATCTTCGACCCGGCAGCCACGACGAGCTCCACCTGCCGCGAACTTCCTTCACCGAGTTGAACGCGTTCGGATCGGTTGGTTGTATCACTCTTGATGGCAATTTCATGCACACCTGGATTCAGGCGATGCGTCTGGCCGAAAAGCGTGGGTCCAAGGGCCGTGCCATCAAGCGTCACAACGACATCTGTCCGCCCTTCCGCGCCCTTCACTCGAACAATCAACGTTGGAATGCGCGGCAAGAGGCGCTCCGCCAACGCGGCTGCATCTGCGCGAGCCTTCGTGCTGCGCT
>JAHFDX010000341.1 GCA_023248785.1 Myxococcales bacterium | reverse complement strand
TACTTTTAGCTTCGTTTCGGCGGCGCGCGCGAAAAACGTTCGGCCCGAGAGACCCGTCATCGTGCGCGTGATGCCGCGACGTAGGAGTTCGTTGGGTGATCCCGTAATTGAAGAAGTTACAATTTTGCCGTCCTCTGTGATGGTGATGTGAACAACAGCTATCCCGGCGCTTCCAGCTTCCGATATAAACCAAGCCTTGTCGCCACTGGCATAGTTAACAAACGCGCGCGCAAACGTGACGCGAAGGTCGACGGCCATAGGAGCGCCGACGGCCCCGAAGAGTCCGGATGACGCAGCGGGCGTGGAAGGGGAGGTTGTGGGACTAGGTTTTGGGGTCGGGGTCGAGGTGGGGGGCACGGTCGAGGGCACGGTCACGGGCAGGGTCGAGGTCGAGGTTGGGGTTGGGGGCACGGTCGGGGGCACGGTCACGGGCAGGGTCGAGGTCGAGGTCGGGGTGACATGAGGTGGCGCCACCGCCTCTTCCGTTGACACGATCACCGTGTCTCCCACCATCACTGGGGCTGGCTCCTCGTGTTGCAGGTCCACACGCTGCCTTGCGGCCATAAAACACAGCGCCGCTCCCGCGTGCAGTGCGAGTGACGTAAACCCCGCTGGAAGGAAACGACTCATCGACACCCGCAGGTTCGACAGTTCAAGAGAGCACATTGTTTCAACGCATCGCTCACCGGCCGCCTCATCAAGTAATCTAGCTCGTGATGAAGCGACGCGCAGGAACGACCGTGCCGCTGTTTTCCATCCGGCGCGAGGGCGATTGGGGCATTGGTGACATTGGAAGCCTTGCCCCATTCGCCAAGTGGGTGCGGTCGGCGGGTCAGCAAGTTGTGCAGATTCTCCCCGTGTTCGAACTTCCGAGTGGGGAGACAAGCCCTTACGGTGCGTTGAGCGCCTTTGCGATCGATCCCATTTACATTGAGGTCGAGCGTATTCCCGGGGTCGACGCGGCTCTCATTGCGAACGCGTTGGGCACCTTGGGCGCGAACGAGCTCGGGCAACTGCGTAAAGGCAAGACGGTTGACTACCCTGCGATCCGACGCCTCAAGTCACGAATCCTCGTCATGGCGTACGAACAATTCATTGCCCATCAACGCGGGCGTAGCAATGAGTCGGATCGAGAATTGGCGCGTGCGCTTGCGAGCTTCATCGCGGGCGAACCATCGTGGCTCGAGATCTATTCGACGTTTCGTGAGCTTCGAAACCAGAATGAGGAAAGCCCTTGGTGGGAATGGCCCCACGATACACGCGTGCCCACACATCAGCTCCTTGCACAGGTGCAAGGTAGTTCCACGGGCCCGATGTTCCATGTCTGGACACAATGGGTGCTGCATGAGCAATGGCAGGCGATGCGCACAGAGCTTCGAGCCCTCGGTGTCGAACTTATGGGCGACTTGCCGTTTGTCGTGACGCGCGACAGCGCCGACGTCTGGGGCAACCAGGCAGAGTTTTTGCCGTTCCATTCGCTCGGTGTTCCACCCGACGATTTTTCAGCCGATGGGCAAGACTGGGGCCTTCCGCCTTTCAGTATGGAGGCGATGCGCGCGAACGACTTCTCGTGGTTACGCGCGCGCACGCGACGCATGGCACAACTGTTCGACAGCTTCCGCGCGGATCACGTGGTTGGTTACTTTCGGCAGTGGATTCGCGAGACGCAAGGGGCGGGGCGGCGGTACTTCGACATTGAGGGTGATGATGTGCAGCGCGCGCGCGGCCGAAGAATTCTTGAGGTTTTTATCCAAGAGGCCGGACTGCCCGCGATCATTGCGGAGGACCTAGGGGTGATTCCTCCGTACGTTCGTCACACAATGGCGGAGCTTGGTGTGCCTGGGTATCGCGTTTTGCCGTGGGAGCGAGACAACGGTCAATATCGTAATCCGCAGCAATTTTCGGAGTGCAGCGTTGTGACATGGAGCACACATGACACAGCGCCCATCACGGCATGGTGGAATCAATTTGAACCGTGGGAGCGAGAGCGACTTTCGGCGATGATGGGAGTCGGTGCCGAAATGCAACCGAGGGAGCGCGATTTCATTTTGCTCCGTTGGCTTTACAACGCGCGATCGGCGCTGGCACTCACGCTTATCCAAGAACTCCTGGGCGATACATCACGAATTAATCTTCCGGGATCGGTGGGATCGCACAACTGGACCTATCGCATGCCGCAAACGCTTGAGGCGTTGTCGCGAGACAGCGCAATCAGCGAACGCCTCGAAGCGATTCGTCGTTCGGTCTCCGCATCGGGGCGGGTTTGATGCGCATCGTGTCGGGTACTCACGAACCTCAGGGTGTCACATTCGACGGAGCAGGCTGCAACGTTGCGCTCTTTTCCGAGAATGCGGAGCGTGTCGATCTGTGTCTCTTCGATGACGCCGGCCACGAAACGCGTCTAACGCTGCCGGGGCACACGTGCCATGTATGGCACGGCTACGTGGAAGGGATGATTCCGGGGCAGAAGTACGGCTTTCGCGTGTACGGACCTTACGATCCGAAGCGAGGACATCGTTTCAACGCGCACAAACTCTTGGTTGATCCGTACGCGCGCGCGATGGTTGGGACCGTCGACTATCGCCGCCCGGTGTTTGGCTTCCCACACGCAAGCAAGAACCCCGCTCTCTTCGACTCAAACGACAGCGCATCGGGCGTCCCCAAGTGCGTCGTTGCGGAGAGCCACTTCGATTGGCGCAACGACACGTGGCCTTGCGTTCCTTGGGAAAGGACGATCCTGTACGAGCTTCACGCCGCCGGATTCACGAAGCGACACAGCGAAGTGCCCGAGGCCGAGCGAGGCACCTACCTCGGTCTTACGCATCCTTCTGTGATTGGACATCTGAGGTCCATTGGCGTGACGTCTGTCGAGCTCATGCCCGTGTTTGAAAGCGTGAGCGAAGTGCACTTGTTTGAGCGAGGTCTGACAAACTATTGGGGCTACAGCCCAATCGGGTTCTTTGCGCCAGCTCAGCGCTTTGCAAGTCCGGGCCGGCAGATCGTCGATTTTAAGGAGATGGTTCGGCGTTTTCATGCCGAAGGCTTCGAGGTCATTCTCGACGTGGTTTACAACCACACGGCGGAAGGCGGCGAACATGGCCCCACGCTGGGCCTACGAGGTGTCGACAACGCCGCCTACTACCGGCTGCAAAAAGGTAATCTGGCAAGGTACGAAGATCTTACCGGTTGTGGCAACACGCTTGATGTGGCGCATCCACAAACGCTCAAGCTGATTTGCGACAGCTTGCGTTACTGGGTCACCGAAATGCACGTCGACGGCTTTCGGTTCGATCTCGCTTCGACGCTCGGTCGAGATCATGAACACGTCGATCGACTCGCAGCGTTTTTTGACATTGTTCATCAAGACCCCGTGCTCTGTCGGATGAAACTCATCGCGGAACCATGGGACCTTGGATCCGATGGGTACCAAGTTGGGAATTTTCCCGTGCTTTGGAGCGAATGGAACGGACGATATCGTGACACGATCCGTCGATTTTGGAAGGGCGAGGTCGGTGTGCGTGGCGACATGGCGCTGCGTCTAACGGGCTCAAGTGACCTCTTCGCGCGGAGTGGCCGAAGACCAACCGCAAGCGTCAACTTTGTAACTTCGCATGATGGATTTACGTTGCGCGATCTCGTCTCGTATGAGCGTAAACACAACGCAGCGAATGGCGAGGAGAACCGCGACGGCGCTGACGATAACCACAGTTACAACTGCGGTGTCGAGGGCGAAACCGATGATCCTCGGGTCATCGCTCTGCGCGTGCGCAGTGTTAAGAACATGATGGCCACGCTGCTCTTGTCCCTTGGGGTGCCGATGCTTTCGATGGGGGACGAATTGTTTCGAACCCAACACGGCAACAACAACGCGTATGCGCAAGACAACGATCTCGCCTACATGCCGTGGGTCTTCGGTGCGCTCGAAAGCGACATTCTCTTCTTCGTGCACCGCGTAGCTCGTTTCCGAAATCGACACGCTGCATTTTGCCGCTCACGCTTTCTTCGCGGAAGTGCACCTGAAAGCGCACCCGAGAGCGCTTGGTTTCGTCCGGATGGGACGCCTATGCAGCACGCCGACTGGCGCTCCTCCGAACTTGGTATGGTTTATTACCTCGCGGAAACGCCACCACCGACGCAACTATCAGCAATGAAGAAGCCGGCGCGCCAGGGCGAAGCCTTTTTGATTTGTTTCAATCCCGCCGCGGAATCGCTGCACGTTACGCTGCCGCTCGGTCTTGATGCTCGCGTCTGGACCGTAAGTCTGGACACGGCCGAGACGCTTAGCGGCGACCTTTCTGCGGGGGATACGCTTGTTCTTGCGGAGCAATCCATGGTGGTGCTTACGCGCGTTACGTAGCCTGACCGCCATCTGGAGCGCGGGTCGGGTGAACCTGCGAAGTGCGTTTTGCACCACTTATGGGTCGAATTAGCGCTTTATGGTCGCGATTGAGGCGCGATCGCGACGCTGAATTCATTGCTGAGTGAATTTTTTCAGTTAGGTTTCAACCCGTTAGGAGGGGTAGGAGCGACTCATGTTGGCCAAGGCAGAGCTGATCGAACACATCGAAGTGACTGCGGTTGAGCTTAAACAGATCGCGCAGCCGCTCGATCTGGCGGAGCTATCGACACTCCTCCTCGATGCGCGCGAAACCGAAGATCCCACTCAGCTTGAGGCAATTCAGAGGCAGGTGGATAATCTGCGTCGTTTTTGTGAATCACGGCGGCAGAGCTCCGCAACGATGTTTGTTGCGTCCTTGAATCAGGCGCCCGCAAGCCGTCGTGTCGCGACGTAGCGTCAGGTCTTGACCCTCTTGACCCCCGCGCGCGGGTCTTCGATCGTAGGGATACAATGACATCGTATTCAGTGCCTCCCTACATGGAGCTGCGCGCGGGTACCGGGCCGAGGTTCGAAGAAATTCTCTCGCGAGAGGCGCTCAGCTTTGTGGCCGAACTGAGTCGCGTGTTTGGTCCGCGTGTGCACGAGTTGCT
>JAHFDX010000340.1 GCA_023248785.1 Myxococcales bacterium | reverse complement strand
TTCTTTGCTCCTGACTCCGAGGGGCTTTCGGCGATCTTGGCGCGCGGGTATGCGAAAGATTTTTCCATCGCAGCGCCGGCCGAAACATTTAACGCCGGCAGCGCCTATGGCTCGCTTGTCTACGGGCGAACGTCAGCGATTCTGTCCACGTTGCGCCGAGTGTATGGCGATGGTTCTGTTACGTCCGCTTTAGGAGCGTACGCGCGCGAACAGCGATTTCGCCACCCGGCTCCCGAGGATCTCGAACGCTCATTTCGTAACCACTGTGGAAACGAATGCGCGGACGCGCTCCATGACGCGCTTTTTTTTCGCGGCTGGGTCGATGTGGCACTGCTCGATGTTGTAGATACGTCAGAAAACGGGGAGTGGACCACGACGATCAAGGTTTCATCCCGAGGAACGCTGATGTTCGCAGCGAGTGTGCGGGTGGTGTTCGAAGGTGGCTCGACAGAAGAGCTCGTATTTCGCCCTTCCTCGGATCAACGGAAGCAGGACTTGACCGTTCGCTCCAAGGCGCGTGTTGCGAGCGTTGTTGTGGATCCCGAGCATTCGATCTTGCTCGACGACGACTGGAGCAACCAAACGTGGGTTCGCACACGCCCAACGAAAGTTGCAAGCACGGCGCTCGGACGCACCTGGTTTTGGATGAGCTCCCTCCTCGGTGCGGGGCTTTGCCCATGAGTCGCTTTCTTTCATCCATTCGCAATCACGTGCGCGCATTTGGCGTGATGTTCGGGTTTCGTCTTTTCGTCGGGTTCGCACCGGCGCTCGTCGCGGCAACGTGGGTATCGTCCGTCACAGCGAGATATCCCAGAGGCGACGCAGCGCTTTGGAGCGACGGTCGTTACGAGCTGCTCGACCTTTTTTATAAGGCGCGCGCCATCATGCCCGAATTGGGCAGCACGCTTCTATGGTGGGCGCTCTTTTCAATACTTGGAAGCGAACTCGTAACCGCATCTGCACTCTATTTGCTGCGGCCCGACGGCCGTGACAAGGGCGCCATTTCGTGGGCACTTTCTCGCTTCTGGCACTGGCTTGTCTTGCGCATACTTCGATCGATCGCGTTCGGCCTCATAGCAGCGCTGGCGTATGGGGCAATTCATGCGGTCGGAAAAATCGACGTTACATCTGCACCCGTGAAGTTCGTGTTCCAAAGCAGTGTCGCCCTGCCATTCATCGCGATTGCGGTGGCCACCCATGTCACGTTCGACGTGGCGAAAGCCGCCTATGTGCGTACCCTGAGTTGGGCCGATGCGCTGCGAATCACACCACGAAGCCTTCGAGGGCGCCTTTGGCGAACGAGCGCATTTTGGGTAGCCCTATTCATCCTCGGCATCGGCGTCACGCTAACGGCTGCGTACATCGTTGAAGCTCTACTTTGGGTCGGCATGCGCGCGAACGCCGTGCTGGCTGTCGCCCTTTCGCTCCGCAGTATTATTGACGTCGCCTGGCTCGCGCAAACGATGGCTACGACTTTGCGATCTGCCGATACACCTGCTCGTACCGACGCGCCGAGCGTTCCCAGCCTCGATCCAGTCGCATGATTCGACGCACGAGCATTGGCCACTGAGGCAACGCGCGCGCGGCAACGGCCCGTTCGATAGCTCCAATGAGTGAGCCCACGGTGAGCTCATCGAATACAAAGCCGGTCCCCGTCTCGAGCTTGGCATCACAATCGACCACCGTATCGACAAGTCCACCCGTCGCGTGCACAAGGGGAACCGCGCCGTACCTCTGAGCGTACATCTGCACGAGACCACAAGGCTCAAATCGGCTGGGTACAATCACAAAGTCGGCGCCGGCGAACACCCGATGAACGAACGCATCGCCGGGACCTCGCACAAAGATCGCGCGTCCGCCTGACTTCGAAACGGCGTTCGTAATCTGCTCGATCGATTCATCACTCCCATCACCAACAAGGACGAACTGAGCTTCCGTTGCTCGTAACAAACGAGGCAGTGCTTCGATCAGAAGGTCGACACCCTTTTGAGGAACGACGCGACCCACAAATGCCATGAGCGGCCTCTCGACATCGGCCGTGAGACCAAGCTCGCGCTGCAACGCTCCTTTGCATCGCGTCTTGTTTGAGGCATCTTCCGCATCGTATCGTGCGACGAGCGCAGGATCGATCGCCGGGTTGTAAACGCTGTAGTCAACACCGTTGACAATCCCGTGGAGGACCGATTTCCGCGTAGACAGAACGCCTTCAAGCTTCTCGCCGTGCGGCGCGCCCAGCACCTCGGAAGCATACGTGGGGCTTACCGTCGTAATCGCGTCGGCGAGCAGCACACCGAACTTTAGAAAGTTGATCCCCCCGTAAAACTCGATGCCCTCAACGGTGAAGTGTTTCCAATCGATTCCAAGAAGCGGCAAAACGTCTTTCGGGAATTGACCCTGATGCGCCGCATTGTGAATGGTCAACACGGTCTTCGGAGCTTCAACGCTCCGCTCCTTGGCTAATTCGCGCACGTAAAACGGGACGAGCGCGGTAGGCCAATCGTGTACGTGCACGAGATCGTAAGGCGCACCGGACGGAGATCGTTCAAGCGCGAGCTCGGCGATGGCGCGCGAGAAGGCAGCAAATCGCGGTGCATTGTCCTCAAAATCGGCCGCCTCCGTTCCATATGGTTCAGGGCGATCCAACAAGCCGGGAATATCGATGAAGATCGCGTTGAGCTGCGATGGAAGTCGCGCATCGTAGACCGTCGCTTCATAGGTGCGTGCGCCTTGGGTGAGCCGAAGGGGCGTGAGCCGTCGTGCGAGCAGCAGGCCGCGTTCCTCAAGCTGCGGATAACGCGGCATAACAAGGGTGATGTTATGGCCTAATTGGCGAAGCGCCTTGGGAAGACCTGCCGCCACATCGGCCAGGCCGCCTACTTTCACGAACGGCGACGCCTCGGTAACCGGAAAAAGAACTTCCATGCGGGCTCGGTTTCTACCACGTTTGCCGCGGGAGGGCCTCGGTCATCCATTGGGCAAATAACGGCATCTTTTGCAGCACAAAGCTGACGGAATGATCGTCCGGTAGCCAGTACCTCACGGGTAGCGTACTAGAATCGTCGTGACTCGACTCCGCGCCAGAGAATTTGAGCCCGGACAGTTCGTCCGGCCTCCAAACGTGCCGGAGGACTCGGTGATGTCGATCTTTCGCGTTCCGGCAGAAATTGCGGGGCAGCGGCTCGATATTTTCCTGCACAGCGAGCTTCGCCGGACAAGCCGCACGCGAACACAACACATCGTGCGAGCAAGCGCGTACGACGCCTCGGGACGAAGGCTCAAGCCGAGCGATAGAGTCGCAGCCGATCAGCACGTGCTCTTGTGGAGGCCACCGTGGGACGAGGCCCCGGTGCCCACAGACATCGACATCCTTCACGAGGACGACCACTTGCTCGCGGTGAACAAGCCGGCGCTATTGCCGGTGCACCCGACGGCACGGTATTATCGTAACACTTTAATACACATTTTGAAGTCCGTGCGCGACGACGAGTTTCTATCGCTAGGGCACCGCTTGGATCGCGAAACGAGCGGAGTTCTTCTGCTCTGCAAGACGCGCGAATGCGACCGTGCCTTGAAGAAGATGTTCGAAGCCCGAACCGGTGTTGAAAAGATGTATGTGGCACTAACGTGGGGAATTCCACGAGGCGTTGCCACGAACTTTCGATTTGAATGCGGCATGCGACTCGATCACGATTGCCGTTACAAAGTGAAGATGCGCGTCGCAGACGACGACGATTCTTTTCACTCATCGACGGTGCTTACCGTGGAGAGCGTTCGCCAAAACGCACTAGGCAATTCGTACGCACGCGTGGCGTGCTTGCTCGAAACGGGCAGGCAGCATCAGATACGACTTCACCTCGCCACATTGGGTTCGCCCGTGGTTGGCGACAAGCTCTATGGCCCCGACGAGTCAGCGTTTGCGCGCGGCGCGGACGGCAAGCTCACGGATGATGATCTCGCCAAGCTCGAATTGCCACGCCATGCGCTTCACGCGGCGCGTTTCGAGCTTGAGCATCCAATGACGGGAAAATCGCTCGCCATTGACGCGCCGGTGCCCGCGGATATCGAAGGATTTTGGAGCGCTCTTCAGATGCCGCGTGGGACCTTGTCGAGATCGACTTGATCAAGTGCTGCGCGGATGAGAGAGCTACGGCTCGCTTTGGTCAATCCGCGTGACTTGAGTTCGTCGACCAACTTGTCGAGGCGATCGAGATCCTTCGTATACATGGAGATGCAAATCACCTTGTAGTGAGTTGGCTTCTCCTTGGCTTCGTCGGTTGATCGCACCGGACGCTTGCCGTCTGCAAGCGGCGTGTAGAACGTGCCCGAAAGCACACCCTCCACTTCGTCTGCGTCGAGAACGCGTGCACCAGCGAGGCCCATCTCGTCGTCACGACCCGTCATCACTTCCTCCTTGGCATTAGGCTGCTCCAGCCCGGACGTCGTCATTGTCTTCATCCATCACTTCCGATGGCGCAGTCACGGCGGCCGGACCGTCCATCATAACGTCAACCACGCGCCTGTAGTCTTCTGCTGCGTTCGAGTCGGGTGCATATTCAAAAATCGTGCGTCCTTGTGCGGGCGCCTCTTTTACTTTCGTAGCTGCACGGATGGGCAGCAGCACACGCGATCCGAAGTGTTCCTTCAGTGTATCGATGGCATCGCGGCAGATGCGAGCCCTCGAATCGTAGAACGTCGGAAGCACTCCGTATATTTTTACGGGGTGGTGTAAAAGCGCATTGACGTTCTTCACCGTCTTTACGACCTGCCTTACACCGACAAGTGATAGGAAGTCGCATGCCACCGGAACCAAGATCCCATCCGCTACGACGAGGGCATTTTGGTTCATGAGTGATAGAGAAGGCGAACAATCCAGCATGACCACGTCGTAGTCGTGCACCGCTGACGCGAGGCGTTCACGAAGCACGCGGTCGCGGTTTTGTCTTCCGGCTAGGTACAATTCCGCCGCCGCGAGCGTTTCGTTCGAGATGAT
>JAHFDX010000339.1 GCA_023248785.1 Myxococcales bacterium | reverse complement strand
TGCTGTGACGAGCCGGAACAACGCATCCACCCGTGCGGTACCCGCACTCGGCAAAGCAAGCCATTGCCGAGCGACATCACGACAATGCCCGGAACGTTGCGGTTGCCGGAACACGAGGTTTAATGTCATCGGCAGGCGCGTTTTCGGACGTGAGGGTGGCTCGAGTGCCAGTCGATAAATAAGCCTTACCTCTCCGCACGTATTCGGCTCCGCAAACGTGCGATCGATACGGTTGACGACCGCAATAAGTTCGTAGCTCGTTCGCGCTTATCGCAGCCAGCGTCGGTCAAAGGGGTGATTGGGGGCGATCTCACCGCCAATTGCAGGACGCTGATCGAGCTCCTCGAGATCGCCTTCCAGGATCGCGATAGCCTCTCGATAAATCGCCGACTCAACGAGAAACGCAGCCTTTGCATCACCTGCGTGAAGCACGTGATGCAACGCGAGCCCTCGTCGCTCAAGCGCCATCAGCGTAACGGCGTCGGACACCAGCGCCGCTGGATGCAGTCCTGCTTTCGAAGCCGACTCTTCCATGGAGGGTGAGCGAACGCGCCACACGGCAGCGGACACGGCTGCAGCGAGCACAATGCCGGTGACAGCAATCAGGACGCGACGGCGCATGTTAAAAAAGCGCGCGCATTCGACTTCACGAATGCGCACGCATTCTCAATGTAGCGCGAGAATGCTCTCGGCCCCGAATTACTGACTGCTGCTCGCCATGGCGGTGCACGTGTGTGTGTTTTGGCTGCACACGTAATTGCCCGCGAAAATGGGGAACCAGGTCTTGTCCTTCGCTTCGAGCGTGCAGTCCGCAGCAGAGGTGCACCACGAATCCGCATGTTCGAACGTAACTGCTTCTCCACCTTTGCTCTTCAGCGTGAGCTTGGCGCCCGTCGTGGTATTCATTGGTGCGCCGGGCTTGTACATGCCCATGAGCACATGGCCTGGCGTATAGGTGAACGAGAGAGTCTCTTTGTCCGAGTAGCCATCCCACTTGATGGTGAGGGCGACCGACGTGCCCTTCGAGCTAACCTTGTAGGTGCCTGAGTCGCGCGAAATGCGGAATCCTGTGAAGGGGGCGCCGCCGTTGCCGTTCTGCGCGACCATGCCCATCAGGACGGATTTGCGATCGCGGAAGAAACTTCCGTCGGCCGCGAAATGATACGCGAGAACCTGGCTGAAGTCGGATGACTCGTCAGACGCTGTCCACGAACCCACGAGGGTCGACGACGCCTTCTTGTTTAGATCTTCGTCTGCGCTGTCTTCGACGGGAAGGTTGTCTTCCGTGACAGAACTCCCGCAGGCCACAATGGATAGTGAAGCGGTCATGACCGCGAAAATCGAAACAAAAATTCGTGAACTCATTTGTGCACCCCTTGCTTCTGGTGATCCCAGTCGACAGCGGGGTTTAGCGCTCAACGTGCTCTGTGCAACCTCATTTGCATACATTTCTTCCTATGGGCGACAGCACGTCCTAACGGAGGCGCCAGATGCGCAAATTAACGCAATAATTCAGGGCTATGGTGCTTCCAAGGGGTCTGGCTCAGCCCATGTAGCCTTCGGCAAACCGTCCCCGGTAGAGCTCTCTTCGCTCACCCGAACGTGCACATGGTTGTCGTGGTTCGGCCAGTGTTCGAGGTGTTTGCCGTCCGAATAGTACTTGGAATAGGCGGTCTGCACGAGCCCATCACTCAGCGCTTTGGGCGCCTCTTTCGCGACAAGCGCGAGGAGTTCGCGATCGAGGAACATGTAGGTGACGCGATCGCTTGCGTAGAAGAGGCCGAAAAAGTGGGCATTGGTATACCCGTCAAAGTTCATTGCGGTTCCCGTCTTGCACTCGCGACCATTGGAGGTGGTTTGAACGGTGCAGTAGGAACGCCACTTTGAAAGTTTGTCGAGCCCATAGAGGGAGACGTCGACATCCTTGCCACGTTGATGCGAGACATGTCTCGGCGCGCCTACGTCGGTACCCGGTGTTTCGCCGTTCCATTGCGAGAAGTCATTGGGCTTCACTGAATCGTAACTGTAACTGCGCAATTTCGAGGCCACGTCCCGAAAGAACATCACAAGGTCGCGACGACCAAACTGGTAACGGAGGACGGCACCTTCGACGTCGTACCCGTCCACAAGGGGATCGTTTGGCAATGGCAGCTGAAGCAGCTTCGCGCAATCTTCCTTGCAGTGGATGCCCTCCACGAACTTCGTTCGCGTCAATGTAAGCGAGGCCGTGGTGGCCGCTTTGGCCGCATGAATTCGCACCCAATACGTTCGCGGCACGTTTGCATCACGAACTGCAAGCACGCGAAGACCACCGCCCGCGTCGGTCAAGCCTATTCCAACTGGGGCTGTGCCCGTCCACCGAGAGGCCTGCATCGTGACGGCCAGATCGGCGGGAGCAAAGTCGAGCTCGAATCCGATGTGCTCGTCGGGTGAGGTGTCGACGCGGTAGACCACGTCCATGGATCCGTTGAGCACAACGGTCTGCTGGCCCGGTTGAGCCAGAATTTCGCCTGCGATTGCCCCGGAGGGTGCAATCATCGAGGGTGATCCGGTGTCGTTCTGTCCTGCATCAGGCGAACGTGCGGAAACAGCGCCGTCTAGGGACGCATCGGCTTCATCAGAAGGCGTGCCTTGCAGAACTTCGGTTCGATACACTGGATCATCACTGCAAGCAGCGAATCCTGCCAGCGCGAGCATTGCGAGGGGCTTGACGTTCATACGGTTCGAGCAAGAGGCATGTCACCCTAAACCCCAATTGGCAATCTCGACCGCGTCCCCTTTTGTCATTCTGAGCGGAGCGAAGAACCCCCTGCGCCCACAATGGCACCGCGCTTTGTATGACAAACTACCGGGATAACTGCTGATCAATCAGGGGCTTCGGAGGATTCACAAGGGCCGACGCGCTGGGATTCGCGCGGACCGCATCCGCTTTAAGGTGAATCGCCCACCTTCGCATCGCCAGGAACCCCGCGAGCAAGAGAACGATGACAACAATCAGCGCAATCACAACCTTGCGACCCCGTGTTGGCTCAACCGTTCCCAGCCGATCGATTCGAACTGTGGGCCTCGGTCGCGGTTTTTCCACCACAACCTTCGGCGGATGCGGCCCAGCCTCGTGCGCAGGTTGTAGCTTGTGCGACGAACTGTAATGCGCGACGTCGGCACCGTCGCTCAACGGAGCCTCGCGAGGTTCACGAGTGTCATGCGAATCGGAGTCGCTCATCCGCCGGGACATGGAATGGTAATCGTGTGAGCGGAAGAGGGGTAGTCAGGAAAAACGTCCATATCCTAGGACGCATCGCGGTCTTCTTCGAGCACCTCGGACGTTTCCTTTGGCGGGTCCTTCGCGGTAGTCGCTTCGACAAGCACGTCGCCATCACCGAGACTCATTGCAAGCTTTGGGTTCTTGCGTGACATCTGCCAGTAGTGGGCGAATGCCCAACTGGCCGCAGCGGTGGTGACAAGGGCCACCCATTGACTGACTGAAAGGCGCACAGCCGCGCTCGTCGCAAACGATGCAGGCTTGAGCCACAGATACGCGACAGTCGCCGGCACAAACATCAGGGCACGAATCGCATTTCGTGTTTGCGATCGAGCGAACGAGAGCGCAGGACCGAACGCAAACGCGACCGCAAAGACGAGGAGGCCGATCGGGATGAACACGTGAATGGAACCGACCGGTCCCCACGCTTCGCGTTCGGGATCATCGCGCACGATTTCAATAAGGAATCGCAAAAAGCCGTACGCAAAGACGAAAAGAAAGAATAGATGGCCTCGAAAGAGGCTCCGCTTTCGCAACGCGAAGAATGAAACGAGAAGCAAAAGCCCCACAATGGACTCGTAGATCTGTGTGGGATGAACCGGAAATGAGTGCTTCATCGTGTGAAGTTGCGCCTCGAGTGGTGTGCCGCGAAAGAGGTCTATGTGTCGGAGAAAAGCGGGCGAACCGCGATTGGTGTCCAATGCGTCGCTCGACCACTCGGGGAACGTGCCGAGTTTTTGTAACCACGAAGGTGCCTTTTCGCTCAGGCGCTGTCCGAAGTCGCATCCGTAAAGGTAACACCCTATGCGCGTAATTCCGAGACCAAGGGCCAAGCTGGGGACCGCCACATCGGCCCATGGCAAGAGTCTAATTCCGTAACTTCGCAAGTAGGCCCAACTCCCCACAAATCCCCCGATGAATCCGCCATACGCAACAAGGCCACCCTTTCGAAGCGCGAGCAAGTCCGCGGCCGTCTTGAACTCATCCGGATTGGTCACCACGTAAAGGAACCGCGCGCCGACGATGGCAGCCATCGCCGTTACGACATAGCAGTTGCCGATGACTTCGCGAGGGAGACCTTCCCTCTCCGCCAACGTCAGGCTGACGAACCAACCTGCAACAAGCGACAGGCCGAGCATCACGCCGTACGAATAAATCGGCAGGTTCGGCGCGCTGTAGGACACGTCCTTGAACCGGAAGGCCGCAAGAGCCACCAAGCCAGAAACCAACAACGCCACACACGCCGTACGGCGCTCGGTCTTTCGTAGTGCAACGACGGCATAGAGAGCGGCGACCAGAGCGACGGCCGCAAGAGCCCACCAGAGTTGGAGCGGAGCCTTGGGAAGGGGGATTCGAAACAGAATGGGATGCATCGTGAGTTCTCCCGTATAGCGCGCCCCCAAGAACGATGCACTGCATGCTAGAAGGAGCGCGTGATCATCCTACGCTTGCGCCATTCGAAAGCCCTCATCCTTGGCATCGGCATTTGCGCCTGCATTCCACCTGGAAATCAGACCGCGCACGACGCCGGGGCTACCTCAGTTAATCCCGTTCCAACATCCAGACCGTCCATCGGGGTGATGACCGCACCCTTCGTCGACACCTTCGACCGAGGTGCACCCGACGCCGGAGCGACCGACGCTGGCCTAGCCCCCGATGCAACGACGCCAAAGACGACATCGCCGAAGACCAAGAATGATGGTGGTGGCGTCGACGCCTCGAGCGAGGGC
>JAHFDX010000338.1 GCA_023248785.1 Myxococcales bacterium | reverse complement strand
TTCTTTCCGGTGAGGTACCAAGTCTCTGGGTCCTCTGTGAACAAAACCGTTGTACCGTTTGAGCCCGTCTGTCCGGTATCGGCGTTCGCGGGCGCACCGGCATCGTTCGCTGGAGAGTTGGCTGAACTTCCTGGGTCGTTATTCCGCGTCTCGGTTACGATGCTTCCGCCGCATGCAAGCAACCAAGAAAACCCTATCGAACATACCCTTACTAGCGTCATGGTCCCCTCGTTTTTGCCCCCGACGGTAACCCTGCCGTCTTCCACGTAGCACGAATAGCACCGGCCGTTAGGTCCATTCGTTAGGTGGACGACCCGGGTTCGAGGCGATCGGGCGTATCGAGGATAAGCGTGACTGGGCCATCGTTCAGGAGATGAACAGTCATGTGAGCCTCGAAGATCCCCGTCTGCACGGGTGCGTGTGCGCGACAAAGTTCGACGAAGGTTTCATACAGCGCTCTTGCTTCTACCTTTGCCAGGGCACCATCGAAGCTTGGGCGGCGACCTCGCGTGATGTCGCCGTACAACGTGAATTGGCTAACGATGAGCAAGCTCCCGCCAATATCGATCACATTAAGATCCATTTTTCCCGCTTCGTTTTCGAAGACACGAAGGCCCGCAATTTTCTCTGAAAGCCATTGCGCTTCTTGCGCGGTATCGCCCCGTCCACAACCAATGAGGATCAGAAGGCCGCGCTCAATCTGCCCAACCGTAGACCCTTCGACATCAACGTGTGCGCGAGCCACTCGCTGGACGACGGCTCTCATGCAATTCGCAGCGCCTTCGACAGCTTGGCTGCAATCGCAAAGTATGTCTGCCTATCGTAAGGTTCGTTCAAAATGTGAAAATCCTTGCGCGAGAGTCCTACGCAACCAAAACAATAGGTGCTCTGGTGGCACGACACGCATCGAACGAGATACGCACTTGCCACGCAGCGTTCGCTCTCGACGCAATGGCTGCAGTTGAGACAGAAGGAGCATGACGAGCAGTGCGTGCAGTCGGTGCAATCGTTGCAACGCTTACAATAGTGACACCGCGTTAGATTTTTCGACCCCGAGCAAAACGTGCATTCTCGGCAGCGCTCGCACTGTTCACATGCGAGGCACGATGTGTTCGATTTCCTTGACGAATCGCTAGCTAAAAGTTCGCGATAGCGGGTCTCGAACTCAACGCGATCCATTACGAGTGTCTCGCCATCAACTTTCGGACGCGGGACGCCCTCTCACGAATTTCCACTTCATCGGCATTCTCTTCGAGACGGCGCAACCGCGCCTCAAGCAAGGGTTTTCGTTGAGGCGTCTGTTCGACAAGGAGCCTCTCGAGCTTCTCGAGGGCACGTTGCACTTCCGTATCGTCGGTGTGCTCGAGCAGCGCCAGCTGTACGTCTTGCGTGAACGGCACATCCACGCCCGCCGCCGCCAGATCCGTCGCCGCCTGCGTGACAGCCGCGCGGCCGTCCGCACGCGTTAGCCGTTCGATCAAGGCTTGCGCTTTGGTAGGACGTCCACCTCCAGTGTCTGCACGCGTGACGATGCGCGCGCCACGGGGACGCGCATCGTCGAGTGCAAGTGGACTCGGGGCGTTTCTGGGCGAAAAAAGTGCTTCCAACGCCGCGCGTTGCGATGAAGTGGCTTCTGCTCCGGCATCACGAGGTTGCATGGGCATGTTCTCTCTCGTTTCGATGAGTCCTGAACGCATGTCAATAGACGGCTCGGCCCTCTGGGGCTTTGTGCGTGCGCAGGGCTCCCTGCTTGCGCATGCGGCGTTAGCCCCCGCGGGCCGAGCGCGGTAGTGTCCTGCTGACAAGCATGGAGCCGTGCGCACGCACAAAGCCCCAGAGGGCCGAGCGAAAACTTGGCCCTCCTCACCAGGGTGTAGTTTCTGTTTAGCCTGCCGAGGAGGAAATGCGATGCGTGGGAAAGTGGGCGTTCTTGCGTTAGCGATGGTGGTACTCGGGACTGGCTTCGCCGAAGCGAAGGATAAGGTCCGACATGCAAAGCACGCGAAGGAGGGCTCGAAGAAGTCCACCTCGCCTGCTCTGTCACTTGCGGCAGAGAGTGCGCCTGAGGCGAAGGCCGAGACGAAGGCGAGCCCTAAAGCAAATGCTAAGACATCGAAGAAGGTGTCTGCGAAGACAGCGAAGAGAGGGCACGCAAAGAAGACTGCTTCACGTCATGAAGCGAAGGCGTGTTTCGAGCCGGCCATTACCATCCAAATGGGACATGACCAAGAACGTGTTCCTCTGGCGACATGCAAGGGTGAGGTTAACGCGCGGGCCGAGTACGTGCTCAGCGTTCTGTCGCGGCCATCAGGTCTTGCGCTGCCGAAGAGTTTCGCAAATTGGCGCACTGAACCGATTAAGGATCTCGCGCTTCCCACATCGATCAAGCGCATTTCGCACGGCCTCGTCGATCGACTCGCGCGTGTTGTAAAGCACTTCACGAAGAAGAGCGATTCTCCGAAATTGGTTGTGATGTCGGCGTACCGTCCGAAGAGCGCGGGTAGCTTTCATGCACACGCGCGGGCCATTGATTTCCGGCTCGACGGCATTCGAAATGAAGACATCGTTGCATTTTGCAAGTCGCTTCCCGACACGGGCTGTGGCTACTACCCGAACAGCGCGTTTGTTCATCTCGACGAGCGGGATCCTGGTGTTGGTCACGTGTCATGGATCGACGCGAGCGGTCCGGGGGAGGAGCCAAAGTACGTAAGCGACTGGCCAACACACGGATCGCAAAAGGATATCCTTCACGACGAAGTCGCCGAGGAAGACGCCTCGCTGCTCGCACCGCTCAATTCTGATTAAGATTCCGCCTCAGCCGAGCGAGCAGAACCCTTCATAGTTGATGTACGACGTGATCGTTGGCGAGGGTCCGCAAACAACACAGTTTGGATCGCGCCGCAGGCGAAGCTCGCGGAACTTCATTTTCATGCTGTCGTACGTCAGGAGTCGCCCAACGAGCGGTGCGCCTTTTCCAAGAATCACCTTGATGGCTTCCGTTGCCTGAATCACCCCGACAACCCCAGGCAAGATTCCGAGCACGCCCGCTTCCTGACAACTTGGAGCAAGATGCGCGGGTGGCGGTTCTGGATAGAGACATCGGTAACAGGGACCGGCCTCGATGCCGAGTTTGCGCGCGGCCGATTCGGGGACGAATGTGGTGACCTGTCCGTCGAAGCGGAAGATCGAACCGTGCACGACGGGTTTTCCCAGGAAGACGCTCGCGTCATTCACGAGGTAGCGGGTGGGGAAGTTGTCTGTGCCATCGACGACGACATCGTATTCGGAGAAAAACTGCTCGACGTTGGCGCTTGTAAGACGCTCCTTGTAACCTACAACCTTTACGTCGGGATTCAGGTCGCGAAGCATGACCTCGGCGCTCTCCACCTTGGGTTTGCCTATGCGACTCGTGGCATGCAGAACTTGGCGCTGCAGGTTCGAAGCGTCGACAACATCCGCGTCGATAATTCCCAAAGTCCCAACGCCGGCGGCCGCGAGGTAGAGGGCCGCGGGCGAACCTAACCCACCTGCTCCAATCATGAGGACTTTGCTTTTCAGAAGCTTGGCCTGCCCGACTTCACCCACCTCTGGCAGAAGCAGGTGACGCGAATACCGGTCGCGCTGAACGTCGGTGAGTTGAGGCGGGGTCTCGATCGGAAACCCCAAGTCCTTCCAACGTACAAAGCCAGGGTTTGCTGTTTCCACGTTGGAGTACCCGAGGTCTGCGAGAGTCGCCGCCGCCAGCGCAGAGCGGGTGCCACCTGCGCAATATGCGATGACCTTTGTCGTCTTGTCCAAAATGCGCTGCTCGACTTGAATTTCAAGAAACCCACGCGGGATCGAAACAGCACCGGGAATGTACCCGGCCCGGTATTCCTCCTTTTCACGCACGTCGAGGAGCACGATCGACTCACCCGCGGCAAGCCGCCGCTTGAGGTCCTCGAGAGACACTTCCTTGGTGCGTTTTCGGATGGATGCAATGAGGTCGCTGTAGGTCGTCGGCATGGCTTGTCTCGTATAACGAACGAAATTCTAGTTTTCTGGAGGCAGAAGGCAACCCGTTCCGGTCAATTTGTGCGTTTCCTCGAGCGATTCAATGAGCTCCATCGCGTTCGAAGGCCGTTCCCCGGATGGAAGGGTAAGTCGTGCTACCCAGTCCGTGAAGGGTGGCTTGAGCTTCTCGCCTTTCGCACGCTCGAGCTGCCGAAGGATGATGCCGAGAGCAAAAAGGTCATCGTCAGGATGTGCAACACGACCGCTGAGTCGTTCCTGCGATACGTAGCCGGGACTCCCCCCGACGGCAGTCTCGCCTCGCAGGCGGGCAATGCCGAAATCGGTGAGAAGCACCCGAACCCCCTCGCAAAATAAGATGTTGGCGGGCTTTAGATCGAGATGAACCCATCCCTCTTCGTGGACGAAGTGGAGCGCGTGCACCAAGGGCACAAGCCACTGCTCTGCCCGTTCAAGGATGACGGGCTGCCTTTCTTGAATGGCGTCGCGCAGCGAGCCCATGCTCGCCCAGGTGAGCGCAAGCCATCCGTCCTTGGGGTCCACGTCGAACACATCGACAATTGCAGGGTGATCGAGGGCGTATGCGACCCGGGCCTCATGGATCAATTGCAGCGCGTCCTCTTTTGGGCGGTGATACATCTTGAGTGCGACCGGTCGGTCAAGCGTGCGGTCGTGCGCACTGTACACGGTGGCGGCGCTGCCTCGGCCGGCTCCGCCTCGCAATTCAAACGATGCGTGTGATGTCGTGCGTACAACTGTTGCGCCCGAAAAGACAGGAGCGCGCACATTTTCCGTAACACCAAGTTCCTGCTTCCAACGCAAAACGCGCTCACGCGCTCCAGGTGCGTCGATGTCGAGGCTCACGGCTTGTACGGCCGCATCGAGCGCTTCACGCAGTCGACCGTCTTGCGCCAGGATGTCCGCAAGAAGGATCTTGCCAGGTGCCGATTTTGCGCCGAGGAGCAGGAGCCGCGCTTCTGC
>JAHFDX010000337.1 GCA_023248785.1 Myxococcales bacterium | reverse complement strand
GGCACTGGGTCTCTGGCATCGTTCGCGGCGCCTGTTGCGATATGGTCCGGCGCCCTCGTCCTGGCGCTTTTCGCGGCATGGCGTCGTCCCTTTGCCGTCGCGGCTGTCTGCGTTGCTGCCATCGCGTCCCTGGTGCTCCTTCCTGCACTTCGCGAACGCGCCTTCGGAATGGTGCGTACGCTCTATGCCTATTTCGTCGACGTTGGCCCGGTCGACTTTGTTAAGAACATCGAGTTCCCATTTTACGTAAAACCGCTGGACGGGCTCGGCGTCCTCGCACGCGAAAAAACGATCAAATCACTATTTCAGTGCAGCCCTGTACTCGCGCTCGCGTTGCTCTGCTCAGTGCCGAGTGACGGACCGCGGACACGTGTCGTGGCCTCGCCACTATTTGGTCTCCTTGCGAGCCTCGCCATATTAGGTCGGTTTAGCGGCCCTCATGCGCTCGGATGGCCCTATCTCTTTATGCGCTACGCGATTCCTGCCGTGCCGTTCCTCGCGGTGCTCGCAGTGGCGGCCGCGCATAGATTGCCGTGGCAAAAAGGGCATCTCGTCGTCGCCCTCTTTGTCGGAAGCATTGGGTTTGCATTCTTCGCACAGCGAATGGCAGACAGTCAGCTGCTCCGCCGCATCGTCGAACTACGTGTCACGTTGATCCTCGCAGCTATCACCCTGGCGTTCGTGGCGCTTTGGCGACGGCGCGGAAGTGTCTTTGCGCGCCCCGCCGCGATGGCGGTCTCGATTTTGATGGGAACCTCCATGGCGGTCTCGTTAGGTGTCGACTCCGCCATGTCGATCGACGATTCAAATGACTTCGAAGTGCGCGTGCGCAGATTCCGCGCTCTCACTCCACAACGATTGGCGATTGTCGGATGGGGGCCCGATACGGACCCACTTCTCACGCTTCGAGCCGAGCGCGACATCGAGTATGTGGATCTCGTCGAGGCATCGAATCTCGAAAATCTAAGAGCGATATTGGGTCGTTGGAAAGAAGAACATCGGCCGGTGTTTGCCGCGCTCCCACGAAGTCCGAACCACCCGTGGCCCCTTAAGGACGTAGCTGCGACCTTGGTCGATGCCCATGAGAATTTCTGGAGAATCGATGGACCGATCGGTACAGAGGAACCGTCCCTCACCGGCGAGTAGCCGTCTGTCAAGCCACGGCGCCAGGGTCCTTTCTGCCTTTATGGCCAAGCCGGCAAACCAAGCCGTTCCTCCGTGAGCTTCCACAATGTAGAAGCCATCTCATAATCTGAGGCACGACGCGACAATGAGCGCGTCTTCAGCTGGTGCTCCGCAAAGTGTGGGCCCGGGGCCGAAAGCGCGTCCGTCATCACCGCCTTGCCTCTTCACCGCGGCGCTCCCGAAGCTGATCCGCCGGCGCTTTCGCTTCGTTCCTACAGCCAAGAATGAACTCCGCGCCACTCAATGCAAAGACGCGCGCACACTCGAGTTCAAGGCCCGAACTTGCGCCTGGGACCTATGCGCGAAGCCCGCTCAAATTGTGACCCTGACTGAAAGCTTCGGCGCCGCCAGTCACAACGGAGCCCTCACGAGGGCGCAATCGGAGCAAGCTTTTGAATCACTAGCAGCGCCTTGTTACGTGCAGATTGTACTTGCTGTCGAAGAGACGTCGCGTCGCGAGCGACATCTTCCCACTCACCCGCTTGTGCCGCGTCCGCCATGGCGCCCGCGTCTTCAACGATACTCTCCATACGCGCAACGATTTCCCTCATTTGTCCTAAAACCGCGTTCGCATCCGGGGTTTCGCCATCTTTAATGGTCTCAGAGACCGGTTGCTGAAGCGTGTGGGCACGTTCCCCAAGGGACGCAAAGCGGGACAAGAGCGCTCCCAACTGCTCGCTGCGAGCTTGAATGCGCTTGGCAGCCTCGAGCGTCGCCAGAGCATGCGTTTCTTGCGCTTGCTTTGCAGCTTGCATCGCCTCCGCAAGCGCGGCGACACGCTCGGCCATGCGCTGGTCGCACTGAACCGACGCCTCGAGTGATCGTTGTGCGCGCAGCAGCAGCTTTTGCGAATTGATCGGATTCGACCGAAGTTCCTGCGTGAGCTGTGAGTAATGCGAAAGTTCTTCCTCGAAGGCCGTCGCAGCGGTTGTGAGGGCACCTTTCGTTTTCGATGGATCGACCATAGCTCCCATTAACCACAATTTTTCGCGTGAGGTAAGGTACGTGGAATGACAATCGCAACGAACCAAGAAAGTCGCAAGAACCCATCCCGTGCCACCGAAGAAGCACTTCATAAAATGAGGTCGTTTCATCCGGACGTCGTACGAGAGGTGGTGCACGCGATCGAGCAGTCCCCGGTTGTCGTCGTCGGAATGGCGCAAAACCCGCACGTGCGAAAAGTGCGAACCGCCCTCGAACAAGCAGGCATTCCATTTCAATACTTGGAATACGGAAGTTATTTTTCCAACTGGAAGCAACGCCTCGCCATCAAACTGTGGAGCGGTTGGCCCACCTTCCCACAAGTCTTTGTGCGCGGCGTTCTCCTTGGAGGTGAAGATCTCACCGTCACAGCTATCGCCGACGGGAGTTTGAAGCGGCGTTTGGAGAGAACGTAGAGGAGACCCGGGTGACAGTTATCCGCCGACTGCATTTTCTGTCGCGCATCCAGGCGAGGTGTATGTGCCCTCGTCGTAGATGTTGGGATTGTTTAGGTAGTCTTCCCAGCTCTTAAGGAGCGCCTTGATCTTGTTACGAATGTCATCTTTGACGGCGGCGTCGAGATACTTGAACGGGCACTCGTGCATGGGGTTACCGAATTGGTCGGGGGGGGCCAAAATCCCGATTTCCAAGGTCCCGAATCCTGGGTGGTTCGTCGCGTCGTAGTCGCTCACTTCGGCAAGCACTTGCCCGGCCGTCACCTTGTCGCCCACTTTCACGATGGCATTGATGACGTGTTCCGTTTCATAGATCCACGAACTCGTTTTGTTCCGAGCCACCCAAACTGTGTAGTCATTGCTGTAGAGCTTTTGGACGTTGATCACTTCCCCATCCACGAGTGAGCGCGCCTTGGTTCCAAGTGGAAGGATGAACAACGGCTGCGGATTTTTTTTGGTCGGGTCAGTCGTTCGCGGATCTTGCGTTCCAAAGTTCTGCCAAATGAGATCGTACTCGAGTTTCAATTTGGTGAACTTCATCTCGCCGGCCATTTCCGTCGCCGGGTTGTAATAATCGAGAGTGAATCCAATCGACTTAACCGGCAGCGGCGGGTCGCCCCCTGCGTCGTTGCTCGCATCCGGACTCGCATCGTCCGCGTTTGCGTCGAGCGCCGCAACACCGGAGTCGCTGAGCGGCATCGGTGACGCTTCCGATGCCGCGTCCGACGCTCCGGGCGAACTCGTTGGGACGGCGGCTGTACAAGCCTGAAATACAAGGGTAACCGCTATAGCTCCTACCTTTTTCATGACGATAAATAACGGTTACAACCGCCGCGAGATAAGCAATGCCTTTCCAGGCGAAAAACGGGGCACTAAACAGACAGGTTGTGGCTGTCATGTCGCGTTTGCCTCTTTTCTTGATTGGCCTTATCGGCTGCGCATCGATACGCCCGCTACCTGCTGCCTCCTCGCCCCCAATGACTTCCCTCATCGTCCAAGCCGGCGCTCCAGTATTGAGGAAGCGCGCGACCGAAGTCGAACCGCAACGTATCCAAACTCCCGAGTTTCAGAAACTCATCGAAACCATGATTTCAACCATGAGAGCCGCCCCCGGTGTTGGCCTCGCGGCGCCGCAGATTGGCATTCCTCTTCGGGTAATCGTCCTCGAAGATCGCGAAGAACTCATGAGCAAACTCGCGCCCGACGAACGCCGCGAGCGCGAACGCGTTGCTTTCAAGACGCGCGTCTTCATTAACCCCACGCTTGGCGTCGTTGGCGGTGAGCATGCGATGTTCTTTGAGGGCTGCCTGAGCGTGAATGGGTACGTTGGCTTGGTCGAACGAAGTCTCGAAGTGGAGGTTTCCGGTCTTGATGAGCACGCAACACTGCAGACATGGAGAGTGCGAGGTTGGCCCGCGCGAATTCTTCAACACGAGATCGACCACATCGACGGCGCGCTCTACATCGACCGAATGAAAACACGCTCGTTCACAGCCGCGTCGCACGCGAAGGAACTCTACGGAGGCAAGTCGATTGCGGAAATTCGTAAGAGGCTGGGGCTCTAACGACCTGACGCGCTTCGTTCGATTTTTTCGTTCCTGTTGAGCGCCGCGATCGCTCACTCGTAGTGCTTCAATTGCTTCCACAGGTCGGCCCACGATCGCTTCATTCCGCGTCCGACGTAAACCGGCTTGTGGTTCTCGTACGGCATGCAGTACCCGAATTCCACCGTGCCGACCTGCACGAGGCTTGCGAACACTTCCTCGAGTCGATCTCGTGGTCCGCCCAGAAGGACGACAGGACCGTCTGCATCCGCGCCGTAGCCCCAGAGCCAATAATTGTTGTGCGTGGAGATCGCGTGAGGCAGTCCGTGCGTTGGACCGAGAACATCGATCGCAGCCGCAGGACCGTAACCACCTGTCACCGCCCAGATCTTTGCGCGTCCGCGCTCTTCGACGGTGAGCGTGCTCCACGCCTTCTCCGCGGCGGCGACGAGTTCTTCCCATCCGTGCATGTCTGCGAAGTGTTGCGGAAGTTCAGCAAGTTCCTTTTTCTCGCTCGTTTGCGGGGCGATCCCGAGGCGCTTGGAGTAGGTGATGAAGGACGGCTCCGCGAGGATGGGCAGCGCGAACGGGAGGGTGATCCCAAGGAAGGCAACCATTGAGAACGTAACCAGCCCAGTGCCGGCGCGCCGCACCCATTGCGTCTTCAGCGCCAGAAACTCCTCCCACCAGACGGCGCCGGAAGCAAAGACCAGCGGGTACGCAGCGTTGAGGTACTCGGGCTTGCCAGACTTTGACGACGCGATGATCGCGAGGGCTGCAAGGAAGACGATCGCCAGCGGCCGCGACCTTACGCGTGCGTTCGAGAGGAAC
>JAHFDX010000336.1 GCA_023248785.1 Myxococcales bacterium | reverse complement strand
CAGCGAGAGGGCGGAATCGCTGCGTTCATTGATGCAGAGCACGCGTTCGATGTGAAGTACGCACGAGCGATTGGTGTCGAAACGGACAAGCTTCTAGTTTCGCAGCCCGATACGGGTGAGCAAGCGCTCGAAATTGCCGAAATGTTGGTCCGAAGTGGCGCCGTTGATCTCATTGTGATCGACTCCGTCGCAGCGCTCACGCCGCGCGCTGAAATCGAGGGCGACATGGGCGATCAACACATGGGGCTCCAGGCGCGACTCATGAGTCAAGCGCTTCGTAAGCTCACCGGCGTCGTGCATCGCACCGGAACGACGCTGTTCTTCATCAATCAATTGCGCCAAAAGATTGGAGTGGTGTTCGGCTCTCCGGAAACCACCACGGGAGGCAACGCGCTCAAGTTCTATGCATCGATGAGGCTCGATGTGCGCCGCATCGGCCAAGTCAAAGTGGGGGAAGATACGGTGGGCGGCCATACGCGGGTCAAGATTGCGAAGAACAAGTGCGCTCCACCGTTTACGGAAGCCGAGTTTGACATCCGATATGGAACTGGGATTGATACAATTGCTGAGCTGAGCGATCTGGGTCTTCTGAAGGGCGTTATCGAGAAAAACGGCAACTATCTTTCGTTTGCGGGCTCGACGCTTGGCAATGGTCGCGAGCGATCACGCGAAGCACTGACGGGGAGCACAGAACTTCAAGCGACATTACGCCAGGCGATCATCGCAGCCACCGAAGCTTCTGGGGGTCGTCCCTCCGACGCTGAAGCATGACGAACATCACGATGAGCCGCGCGTCTTCTTCACCCTCGACTCATGTCGGGGGTGAAGAAGACGCGCGATCGGTCGCCCGGTGACCGTCCAAAAACGCACCAAGAGAATGGCCGCGATCGCGATGAGACCCACCGTGAGTCCGAGCCACAGGCCAATCAGACCTAAGTGCGCCCAAAAGGCACACGCAAGGCCAAAGGGCAGAGCCACAAACCATTGAATGGCCATCGTCGTGACAGCAGGAATTCGTACGTCACCCGCGCCACGGAGTGCGCTTGCAGCGACTACCTGAACGCCGTCAAAGAGTTGAAAGAACGCGGCAATATGTAACAGAGATACTGACAATTCAATGATTGCATGATTGGGGGTAAACAACCGCGCGAGAGCGCGAGGAAACGCAGCGAACGCAATGGCTCCAAATGTCATGAACGCAAGGCCAAGCGCGATCCCTAGCTGTCCCGGCATTCGGCAGGGCACTCCCGCTCCGACGGCCCTTCCTACGCGCACCGACGTGGCTGCTCCGATACCGAGAGCGCCCATGTAGGTGAAGCTTGCGAGTGCAATCGCCACTTGATGGGCTCCAACCTCCGTTTCACCCAACCGTGCGGCAAGCACGGTTACGAGGGTGAAGACGCCATACTCGGCCGCCGAATTGAGACCGATGGGTGCGCCCAAACGAAAGATGTCCGCGTGCCGAAATTGGGTAGACACGCCTGCCTTCGGTGGTCGAAGTGCCCACGCCGCCCGCCCCACGATGATTGCCATGACGATGCTTGCAAGGCTCACGGCGATCCCAGCGCCCGCCGCGCCCAAAGGTGGAAGTGGCCAAACGGACCAAAGATCGTTCCCCCGAACGAGAAGACTGCAAATGCCAACATTGAACACGTTTGCAACCACGGCCGCGACAAAGATAGGGCGCGTGCGGCCATGGGCTTGGAGAAACCCTTTGAAGGTCGAAAAGGCTACCGCCGCGAACATTCCAGGGATGTGCCCCAGCACGTATCCGAGCGCGGCGTGTGCGACGGACGGCTTCACGCGGAATGCTGGAAGTGCGAGCGCAAGTAGAAGGGATAGAAGCGATGTAGGAATGCACCAAAAAAAGGCTGCGCGAAGTGTGGCGCGCTGTGCATTCCACGCGGTGCGCGCATCGCCGGCCCCCAATGCTTGGGAAGCGAGCGGGTCGACGGCGGACGACACGCCAAACGCGAAAACGAGCGTTGCAAAGCCAAGTGAGCGCCCGACCGATGCTCCGCCCAGATCGCCCGGGCCGGCAGTAGGGGCATTCCCCACGATCGCGGTGTCAACAAGCGACATGGCCATGAGGCCGAGATGCGATAGTGCGACCGGGCCCGCGAGGCGGAGCAGTTCGCGCATCTCAGAGCGAACACTCGTCGCCGGCGGGAAAACGGACGCGGGCGTGACATCACTCATGACGGAACGGCGGCCTATAACACAAACGAAACGAGGCCGCGCCAAGGTGATCTCGGCGCGACCTCGGGTTGCGTGGCTTCGGATCTCAGTAGTAGTACGAGGACCCAAATCCTGGTGGAAGCACTACGCTCTTCCATGGCGTGACGTGTGTGTTGCATCCGCGCTTCTCGGTCGGAAGCAAGCCTTCGGTCTCTGTGCACCACGCAATCGGTCCGTTCAAGTAGTCCATGTTCAGGTTGTGGTAGCCGGGCATCCCTGGCGCAAACACGCGATCCGGCCGCGCAGCCCCCCATGAATTCTTGATCTGAATGAACTCGATCGTCGCGCTCGGATCGAGCGCTGCCTGGAGCTTCGCGGGATCTGTGACGTCGACGTTTGCCTTGAGCACTTCACCGGTTGTCAGTTTGACTTGGTAGTCTTCGAGCACCGTCATGTGCCCTCCTTGCCGACCGGGTTTGCCTGCGTTCTTTAGCGTTGTGAGGTTGAACGAGCCCGCGAGCGGGCTGCTTACGTTATTTTCCATCGCGTTGAAGTCGACGCTCCACGTCACAATGACAGGCGCCTTCTGGTGTGCGGCTTCCTGCACCGAAATCTGGAACTTGCGACGACCTGTCGAGCTTGAGCTACCGTACGAGTAGTTGCTTGGGTAGCTCACTTGCTTCCACGCATTCATCGCCTCGCTTAGCACGCTATTGCGCGTGCTAATCCGGCCGCTGTACGATTTCGAGACGTACTTGGCTTTGAAGTTCTTTGCGCTGATGACCGGCGCGCCGGTCACATTGGCCGATGAGCCATAGCTAAGGTCGCGGCTTGTGTCCTCGCCGAAGACTTGATTCATCCACGCGACAACACTTGCGTTGAGGCTCCAGGCCTTGTTGAGTTCATCGCGAACCAGTTTCTTGTTTCGACGCGCTTCCGGTGTCGAGAGCGCGCCGCTCGAGAGCGACAGGTTGATGGCGTTGAGCGCTTCCTTCTGGCGCGAACTCATTTCGGCGGTTGCATCTTCGGGAACGAATTCTGCTTCGGGCACGATGCCGTAACGCCTCACGATATTGTTGGCTTGCTGCCAACTTCCACCTGTCTCGATTGAACGCGTGAGGATGTCACCTTCTTTCTTTTCGCTCACGTCGTACGACGAACCGCTTGCGAGCTTCGTATACCAATCCCAGTACGTCCAGTACGACTGCGACACGTCGAAGTTTATGCCGGTGGCCGATTTGTTCAACGACTCGACCCACGTGCCATGCGCATAGATCCAGCAGTTTCCAATCGACTGGCGCTCCACGTCTGTGTGGTCAACGTTCACAATCGCGTTTTCGCTCGAGAAGATCTCCTCGTCGTCCACGGTTGAGCTGCTTTGCCCGGCCCCACAGCCCATTGCAAATAGCGTTACTAGTGAGCCCAAAGACCATGTTCGTGCAGGCATCGAAACCTCCAAAAGCGACAATGCGCGGTAATGTATGAAAACCGCGCCCATGTGGGCGTGTGGTATAAACGGAGAACGCCCACTGTCAAACGCGCGAGGCAAAAAAGGCCCGCCGTTTAGACCCAACGGTCTCCCAAAAAGAGGTGTTATTTCGGGTGATTACGTGCGGTTTGCAGCTACTTGCGGAGCAGCACATACGTCGCGCCGGCACCACCGTCGCTTTCTCGAGCGGTACAAAACGCGGCCACGTGTTCGCTTGGAGCACCTTGAGACAGCCACGCGGTCATCTCGCCGCGCAATACGCCAAGGCCGCCGGGCGAGTGTTCGCCCTTGCCGTGAATGATGAGAACCATCTGCTCGCGACGCTCGCGCTTCTCCTTGAGGAAGAGACCCAACTGCGCCTTGGCTTCTTCAGCGGACAAGCCGTGCAGATCAAGCTGCGCATCGATCGGCCACAGGCCCCGCCGCAGCTTGCGAAGGACAGAGTCGGGAAGATCGACCCGTTTGCCTTCAACGTGTTGCCCATCGTCCACGACTTCAAACCGCACCGCACCTTCGACCAACCTTCGAAGGTGCTCATGCACTTCATCTATTTCGCGATCGGTCTCGTGCTGGCTTCCTCGCTTCTCGTGCACTTGTTTGGCGAGTTCACTTCGCTCGAGTGGCGATTGCAACTTTGGAAGGCGCGTCTTCGAGGTTGGCTCGAGCGGCCGTACGCCAGACATCATACGAACGAACGCGAGCGCTTCCTCATCCGGAGAACTCGTCGCGAGTGACGACTTCTTTTCGACGGGCTTTGGTTTTTCCGCGAGCTGTTTCTGCTCGGCTTCTTCTTGCGCCAGTTTTTGCTTGAGCTCCTTCAATTTTTCAAACGGCGATCCAGACCCTTTCCGCTTGTGTTTGCTCATCGTTCCTCGAACCGATTTCGCGTCGCCCGCAATGCGATGGCCACGGATTGGATCCCTGCAAGCAGTCCGTCTTCGTACTGCCAGTCGCCATCGCTTAGCTCGTGAAAATCGTGAGGATTTCGGATGTCCTCTGCAGTCAAGTCTGGCCTGAGGCGCCGCGCGAGCTGAAACACCTTTTGCTTTTGTTGCGTCTCGAGCTCGGCAAGAAGTCCAAACACCAGATCCCACTCGATGACTGTTGAATTCTCTTTTCCGACAGAACCCATCTAACCCTCGATGGTGTGCACCAGTGTGTCCGCGTCGGACGCGGTGACTTCCGTGAGAATAGCTTGATCAGGATAAATCGCGCAGGTCGCCCCAACTTTCGGGCAGATGCCGAGGCAGCGCGTTTTGGTGACCCATACCGAGCCGAGACCGCGCACAAGGACGAGCCGCTTTAGGGCATCGAACAGAGCTTCGCCGT
>JAHFDX010000335.1:1659-4999 GCA_023248785.1 Myxococcales bacterium | reverse complement strand
AGCGACGATCCCTCCGCCGCGAGCCGCGATTTCGCGATAGTGCTCGCCCGCCATGCGAAGTACAGATTCTTCGTGACGTGAGCCTACCCAACACGCGTGGGTATGTGCATCCAGAAGACCAGGCGTGATCACGGATGCCTGCATACAGTCCGTGGCGCTGATTGGTGCGCCATGTTCGGGGCCAACATACGTGCAACGCCCGCTCTCGGTGACAAGAACGCCGCGGTCGATTACGCCAAGTTCATTGCCTTTCGTTGCGAACTCGAGCGCACATGTAACGAGACGATCGGCAATCCAAGCTCGCGCGGTCATGCGAGAGCCTCACAAATCAGGCGGGCCTCTTGCGTGTTGAACTCTGCGGCAAGGTCTTTCGGGCGCTCGTAGTGAGCCCATGTTTCTCGCGCGCGTGTGCTCCTGCGTGCGGCGTCTTCGAGTCGAGAACGAAACGCGAGCGATCGCTCACCTTCTCGCACAAGCGCGGCGTGCGCTTCATCCTGGGCCTCTTCGTTGGAACAGATGAGCAATACGTCACACCCGGCATGGATGGATGCTACGGCCGCGTCGGCGATAGGTAGGGTGATGGCCTTCATTTCAAGATCGTCCGAAAACAACAGGCCCTTGAACCCAATTGCGTTTCGCAACAATTCTTCACAAATGCGGCGCGATATCGTCGCGGGGCGATCGGGATCGAGAGCTTCGTAGACCACGTGTGCCGTCATCAACGAGCGTAAGCCCGCTGCAGCTGCATGTCGAAAAGGAACAAGTTCCCGCGCTTCGAGGATGTCGCGCGATGCCGTTACGTGAGGCAACACAAGATGTGAATCGGTGTGCGTATCACCGTGTCCTGGAAAGTGCTTTCCGCAAGCCAGTACGCCGCTCGCTTGCAGGGCGAGCGCGTAGGCAATAGCGAGCTCGGCCACTTTTTCTGCAACGTCCGAATACGCGCGCTGGCCAATGATCGGGTTTGTCGAGCACGAATCGACGTCAAGCACGGGCGCAAAGTTGACGTTGAACCCGAGCGCACGAAGCTCTCTCCCCTGAACATGGCCGACGCGTGTGATGAGATCAATTCCGCCTTTTTCGGCCAGGCGCCGCGCAGGCGGAAGAATAAGTGCAGGAGGCCCAAGGCGCGCGACGAGGCCGCCCTCTTGATCCACGCAGACAAACGGAACCTCGCGCGACGAAGAATGTACATCGTGTGCGAGTGTTGCGATTTCAGCGAAAGATTCAGTCAAGTTCCGGCGGAACAAGACGACACCGGCGCGTTCGCCGCGCTCGAGAGCACGACGCATCGTTTGAGAGAGTGATGTGCCAGAAAAACCGCCGACAAGCGTGCGGCCGACAAGCTCGGCGAGAAGCATGAACACATGGTACGCGAATAGTCGTTATTTGACGGCGGTTCCGCGCGCCCACCCGCCCATCGGGAATGCTGCGATCGTGGGATCAGTTGCGCTTGCCGAACCAACCCATGTTCCATCAAATGCGCTCGGTTCGGCGTGATCTCCAATGGTGGCTTTTCCACCCGCCGTGATGTCGAGGCGAACCATGTACGCGGCCGCTACGAGTGCGCGCGACCACATATCGGAAATCGACTTATTACAAATGTCCGTAAGACAGGAGACTCCACAGAGTCCTGTTGAGTCGTTCGCCTGGAGCGCTTCGGCGAACTGGGTGCAGGAGAGCGATTTTCGAATCGAGTCGGCGATACCGGTCACCCCCGAAACGTCCTGTCCCGCGCGAGCATCGCCGACCGTGGCCATCATGCCAACCGGGTCAAGCTTCAACACGCCGCCGAGCGTGAGTGAATCGTCCGCCCCGGCGACATACGTGAATGTCGAATTGGCCTGAAAGAAAGCCCCGGCCGGTACGACACCGAACGTGCTCACGGCAACTGTGGCTCCATCAGTTGCCGACGTGATGCGAACGTTCATTGGACCAGTCGCAGCGGATTTGGCGAGCCCGAGCGTCTTACTGGCAGGGCTGCGGATGTACCCATGACTTGAAACCCAACTCGCTGCGATTGATTTCCACGCGCCTTGCACACGACGCGTTGCAAGTTCGCCTTGATGAAATACCGAAACGCGCTCGAACGCATCGAGAAGTTGATCTTCTTCGGGGACTTGGGTGGTTGCGAAAGCGTCGAGAAGTCGGTTGATTGCAGTCTTCTGAATGGTGTCCCAGCCCAGCGAGGCCTGCGTATCGAACTGAATGGACAACGTTGCATCAAGCTCCGTGCGCGAAAGAGTGAGGGGCTCGTCGCGCACCGTGACAGTCAAATCAGATGACGAATTGGGGGCCAACGGTCTGAGGTCGACGCATCCAAACGCGTATGAGCGTACCCGCGCTACGACGGCAAGTTGCTTGCCGGCAGGTACGTGATCGAAAGACAAAACCCCGGAGTTGTTTGACACAAAGTACTTCGATTCGAAGTCGTCACTGCGTATCGCATCGTCACATGTTCGATCCGGAAAAACTACGGCCCATAGGTCGGGAACCGCGCGTCTGCCCGAATAGCGTGGAATAACGCGCAGGGACGCGTCCCCGTTTGCCGACGCACGAATCCGGATCGAATTGTGACGTCCGCCGTCATCCTGGACGACCAACGTGAATTCCCTTGGGCGGGATGGAGGATTGACCTGAATCGTTGCGATGCTTCGCTGAACGAGGAGATCATCGGATGCGAGAGAAGCGTCGGCGTAGTCGCCCTCGAGCCACGCACTCAAGCGCATCGAGCTCTTTTGGGCATGGATCTTCACCGCGAGCGCCTGCCCGATCGAAGCAGTTGTCAACACGCCGTCATCGAACGACACGAGCGAGGTGTCTTTTGCTAGCGATGGATCAAATTCGCTCGGCGGAGTGGTCTCGCCGCTACAAGAAACGCAAAGTATGAGGGTCGCTAGCCGACCCGTCGGACGCATAGTCAAATGGTATCGGACGCGGTTGCGTTACCAACCATTCTTTGCATCGCTTCCATCGTTAAGAAGCAGACTTTCCCACGCGCGTTCACACTCACGTCGTCCTGACCACTCTGACGGTATTGCGTCTAAACCCGTACATGTGGCAGGAGGTGGCGCGGGCCAAAGAAGCAGGAATTCTCCGCGCGAGAGAAAGCTCGCCTCCTTGCGCCAGATCCCCTCTGTTCGCTGAACCCGTCGGGCAACGGCGTCGCGAACCGCAGATGCTTGAAGCCCTTCGAGTCTGCGTTCAATTTCTTCGCGGCGGCCAGGGTCTTCCGCGAGAGCGTATGCGCGTTCAAGCGATGTGATGGCTGCCTCGCGGTCGTGACCCCGTGAAAGCATTGAGGCAGCAGTGAGCGCGCGGTCGGTGTCTCCGCTCAGCC
>JAHFDX010000335.1:0-1649 GCA_023248785.1 Myxococcales bacterium | reverse complement strand
AGGTGAGGAACGATCTCGCGATGAAAGCAATAAATTGTCCATATTGAAGCCACACCTTCGCGTCGTTTGGAAGTTCGCGCGTTCCACGTGCGAGGATTGCTTTCGCGAAGCGTGCGTCGCTTTCAGTTCCGCGAAGAGGGCGATACACGAGGAGGGTGTCGGCGAGCCGATACGCTTCAGTGTACCCGGGCTCGAGTTCCAAGATGGTTTCGAGGTACCGAGGAATGTGAACGAATTCACGTTTCTCGAGGAAGTGAACGCCGTACTCGACGCGCAAGGTGGCCCATACCCAATCGGCCGTGGCGGAATGGTAACCAAGATCGAGCACTTTCAAGTGCCCAGGCGGAGGGAGAAGATAGATATCTTCCGCTTCCTTCAGTTTCGCGGTGGCTAACCATAGGCGCTGTCTCGTGAACACGATTCCCGGAACGGCGAGTAGTCCGATCAGAGCCGCAGTCACGATCTCCCGCAGAATAACGAGCGGCGGCTTCATTCAAGCTCCGCGTCGACGTACATTCCTGGCTCAAGCATCGGCCCGCGCGAGTCGTCGGCGGTGCCACGTAACTCAAAGGTGCTGACTTGCCCGTCGCCGTCAAAGTCTGCATGGGCGTGGGCCACAAAAGCGCTCTGCCCGGGAGACGATTGCGACTCAAACCCGAACGCAAACGCGTGAGGTATGCCTTGTCGCGCGGCTTGAAATTTCAACGCTTGCCACGTCGGATGGTTCCACATGCCGGGCGGATCGGCTTCACGCGTTCCTCGAGGTGGTGTTGCTGGTGTAAGCGGTGCCGAAACAGGAAATGCGGAAGATGCGGGACGATTGTGCGCATACGCGATAGCCGACTGACTCATTCGCGACAGGCCGTCCGTCGCTTCTGCGAAATGGGACGTGCGCGCTTCGCGCATCCAGCAAGGCACTGCGATGGCGAGAAGAGTTCCAGTTACGCTGAGGACCATCCCGAGCTCGACGGCCTGGAGCCCACGTGTCCGTCTCCTTAAATGCGGGTTAAGGCTCATTCCTGGGGCAGGATACCAAAGTCGCGGCTTTTGCTCATGAATCGGACAAAATTCAAGAAAATCGTTTTCGCGCTCTTCGCCATCGCGGCGGTTGCCGCCGTTGTGTGGGCCGTTCCGATTGACGATCGGTGCCGCGATCCACATGCGCCTACCTCCACCCGCGCGCGCGTGACGTATCTGACGGACGGATGCGTCCTTCATTTGAAATCAGGATCAGTTACAATTACTCGGTCCGCGTGCAACGCCCTGGTGTGTGAACCCGGTCTGCGCACAGTGGGTTCGCGCGCACGCGCATCGACGCTCTTGCTCCTCTTGACTGGGTATCTCGTTTCGATCTGGGCATATGCCGCGCGATGGCGTGCGCTTTTGTCAATTGCAGGGATCAGGTGGCGTACGTGGGACCTTTGGCGAATCACGACGCTCGCGCAGGTTGGTGGGGTTGTACTGCCTGGAGGCATCGGAGGGGATGCGCTTCGGATCGTTCGTGCGGTTGATGCAGGGGTGCCGGGTCCAATTGCAACCGCAACGATCGTCCTCGATCGGTTAATTGGTTTGGCGACGCTTTGCGGTCTTGCCTTTGTGCTGTGGCGGTTCATGGGAGGCGGGGGGGGGTATTCGCCGTTTGTTCTGTT
>JAHFDX010000334.1 GCA_023248785.1 Myxococcales bacterium | reverse complement strand
CAGCATATCGATCTGTATTCGCAAGAGTCTTCACAAGAAGAACCTCGAGCCGAGACTTCGAGGACGCGGACCACTCCGTCACAAGCGGCTCGCGATGGCTCGAAGCAACGACGCATCGGTTCGGGTCTTTTGGCGCTGTGCGTACATGCACATCAGTCGAAGATAACTTTGGCACCATCGCGCCCCCACACCCCAATAGGACACTCGTTAGCAGAAGAAACGGCATGACGACGACCCGCGACGTGCGCATCGCGGCAAGTATCGCACGGTGAGCACCCGTCTGTCAGAATCCATGCCACCTAGAGCACCGAACACGTAACTGCACGCGGCGTCTGCCCGCTGCGGTCGATCGAGTGTGATCAGATTTTCAACGGCGCAGGTTCGTCGTAGGTCGAGGACGTTCTTTCGGACACCGATGTAGCGAGCGCGTGGACCCTGGCGTCGTCCGACGTGGGCAAGAGCGTGCTCGACACCAACGCTCTGCATACGCCAAATATATTTCTGGGCCGCATGCAGCAAGCCAGCTTGCAGTTACACAAGAGGCCAATGCAGCGGTCAATCCGAGGACAACGCGCACCTTCACAGTACGAGGGTTTACTACGGCATCGCGAGAACATCACCGCGAAGCCCTCTTTCCCCAGTCGGGTAGATCGGGGAGGATGACCTGCCTGGTCTACCCGACTGTGTCTACACGACACTCGCTCCCTCACGGCACGCGGAAAAATTTTGCCGACCGCTCCCTCAGAGCACGAATTTTTGATCCGAACGGCAACTGACTGCTGCCGTTAATTCAGCTTTTTTGGGGCACGGTGCCAGGCTCGGGATGTGCACTGGCGCCAGCGTGATGGAGGCGGGGCAGAACGGAGTGGGTCATGCGTTTCACATTATGGGTTCTTATCTGTTTTCTTTCTTTGGCATGCAGCACGGCGAACAACAATCCATGCGCGGTTGGCAGCAGCGCGCCATGCGCATGTAGCAACGGATCGGCAGGTGCGCAGGTATGTGGCGAGAACGGTACGTTCGGGCAATGCAGCTGCGACGATCAGGGCGGCGCGGGTGTTTCAGACAGTGGCGCTCTAGGCGGTGCGGATACGAGCACCGGCTCGACCCCATCTGGTGGGCCAACGTTCCTCAGCTTCGGCACCAACGTCACATCGATCACGGAACCAGAATCGCTCACATTCACGGCCGTGGTGAGCCATCCTCAAGGCTCTGATGCGCTCGCGGGCGGATCGCTCGTCAGCCCCGACGGCGCCATTCAATATGGGCCATTTGGTACCGGGGGAGCTCAAAAGGGTGCGTACTCGGTGACGCTGAGTTGGTCTGCAATCAACCAGGCGAAAACGATTGAGTTCGCCAAGGAAGACAAGCGCGAATTCATCGCCCAATTTTTCGATACGCAGGGTCGAAAGGCGACAAAGACAGTGACCATCCGGCTGCACTGCAACGGCGCCCAAGCATGCCATGGTTCGTGCGATATCGATTTTCAAAACGACCGCCACGACTGCGGCAGCTGTGGCCACGACTGCGGTTCTCTGTATTGCTTCGGAGGTCGGTGTCGTTCGAGCGGCTAGAGCTAGGCTACAGCGCGCGCGGAGACGCGGTCATCGAACCGCCGGCATCGCCTGTATTGATGACCCCAGATGGCTCGATGAGCAAGACTTCCGTCTCAGAAGTGGCGACGGGTCGATGCGCAATGCCGCGTGGAACTACAAAAAGTTCACCTGGATTAAGTTCAACCGTGCGATCGACCAATGCGATGCGCAGGTATCTGCACGGTTACCAATCAACCTAAGACGCACCGGCTCATGAATGCCCGGACGAAGGCTGTGGCTCCTCCCTCGGCGATGAGCTCACGAGGGGATCCAATCTGAACCAGTTTTCCATTTTCGATGAAGGCGATGCGATGGGCAACGCGAGTTGCTTCTTCGGGATCGTGCGTCACCATGAGTGTCACCATCGCGCGCTCAGGAAGGAGCCGTGCAAGCAACGCAAGGATCTCCGACTTCGAAAGAATGTCGAGATTGGTCAACGGTTCATCAAGAGCAAGCAACTTCGGTTCCGTTACGAAGGCTCGTGCGAGTGCGACGCGCTGCTGCTCACCGCCGGACAAGCTCTGGGGTCTACGCTTCTCGAAGCCGGCGAGCCCAACGTGAGCGAGGGCACGTTCGATCTTTTCGCCGCGGGCCTTCTTGTCCAAACCATGAATCGCGAGGCTAAATGCGAGGTTGCCTTCCACTGTGAGATGCGGCCAAAGCGCTAGATCCTGAAACACGGCCCCGACGCCACGTTCGTCAGGAGCCATCACAATGCAGTTCGGGGTGCTAACGACTCGTTCATCGATGCGGACAACACCGTGCGAGGGAGCAAGGAGACCTAAGATGATCCGAAGGAGGCTCGTCTTTCCGCTCCCGGAAGGTCCGGCGAGCGCGACAACCTCGCCTTTGCGCATTGAAAACGAAATGTCGGACAACACCTTCCTGCCGTCGAGCGAGACCGATACGTGCTCGACTTCGAGAAATGCGCTCATCGGACCTTCCTTAATGAAAACACCCCGAGACCGATGATTCCCAGCGTGAGCGTGATTTGGATCAACGCGATCGCAGCAACGACCGACTGCGGTCCGTTTGCTTCCAATGTAAACAGTCTTACGGTCAGCGTTTCGCCTCCCGGTGGATAGAACATGACCGTGCTTTCCAGATCGCGCAGACAGAACACGAGTACGAGCCCGAACGCAGCAATAAGGCTTCTAGTATGCATGGGGATAACAAGGCGCGTCATTCGACGTACGTAATTTGCCCCCGCGATGGCTGCCGCCTCGTCGTAGTTGCGAGAGGTGTTTCCAACGGACGCCGCAAACGTACGAACTGCGAGTGCGGAGTAGCGAGCTACGAGCGGAAGAACCACAATCGCAAGGCTTCCATACACCCACTGCGTTGCTGGGCGGTTCCAGGTCCCTACGAGTCCAGTGCCAAGAACGGCGGACGGAACGAAGAACGCGGCGACGAGTACGACGTCAAGAACGCGTGACGATCGGCATCCGCGGGCGAGCGACTCGCCAGTCACGATGCCCATGAATGTTGCCACCAGCGCTGCGACGCCCGAAACGACGAGACTGTTGGTTACGTTTGCTCCTAACCACTCCGAGACGTGCAGAAGCCCGCTCACGCCACGCGCACAAATCGCAACGAGCGGTGCGAGAGACACGAATGCTGCGAGAGCGACGAAGACCGTCGGACCGTGACCAAGGTTGAGTGGCATTCGAGCCGTTGTGCGAAGCCTTGGGGAGCCAGCTGTGTTGGTGAGCTTTCGTTCTACCAGGACCAACACGAGCGCTACCCCGATCATGGGCAAACTAAGAGCTGCGGCTTCGCCTGGAGAGAACTCGACTCCCCCGAGTCTCGCGAACACGGAGGCTCCGTAGACATTGACTCGCAGAAACATGGGCACACCCACCTCGGCAACCGCCAACGCAAAAACGATCAAGGCAGCGAAAGTGACTTGGGGTAGCGCTGCTGGAATCAGGATTCTGCGCACTACGCGAGCGGGTTGTGCGGCGATCACGGCTGCCTCTTCGAGGGACGGATCGAGTCCCAGAATTCCGAGCATGGTCAAGAACGTGACAACGGGCACAAAGGCCGTGGTCAAGATCAAGACCATGCCGAGAGGCCCAAAGAGAAGCGCGGACGTACGAGGCGACCCAATCAGACCTCGTTCGCCAAAGAGATGAAACCACCCGAGGGCGACGACGAGCGGAGGGAGGAAAAGCGGGAGTGCGTGGATTGCGAGAAGAAGCCTGCGAAAGACAAGCCGTGCCCTCGCGAAGAGTGCTCCCAACGGAACGCCAATCACGAGGGCCATTGCGGTTACACATAGAGCGAGCGTGAATGTGCGGCCGAGCAGGATCCACGTGTCGCTTCGTGCGAGAACGTTCATGCTTTGGCTGTTGATCCCGAAAGCGACGCGCGAAATCGGAAGCACCACGGTGACACCCACGAGGAGCGCCGTCACGAAGACTGCGACAGGCCGTTGCAGACGCCGCGCTACAGTCGAACCCATTGTCTCAGCCGCGGTGAAAGGCGATCCATCGCGTCGGCGACCTTGTCGAAATCGACGTTCATCGCTCGCAATTCACTGACACGGCGAACGCCGTCGGGAATCAGTACGTCCGGTCGCAGTGGCATATGTGCGCCCGTTCGGGCCATCCGTTTTTCCGTATCAGAAGATAGAAGTTCATCGACGAACTTTCTCGTCACAACGGGATGAGGCCCACGTCGAATGCACGCAACGCCGGTGGGCATGACGAGTGTTCCAATCGAATCCTGATCTGGATAGATCGTCTCGACCGGAGCGCCCGCCCTGCCTGCTTCGTCGGCATCATCCGAATCGGTGAGTCCCCACGACACCTCGCCGGACGTCACAAGCCGCTTCACTTCACCGTTGGAGCTTGCGATGCGTGCGCCGTTTACGCCCACAGCATTGAGAAACGTCATGAGCGCTTCATCCCCCCACACGGACGCGAGTGCCGCGAGATGCATCGTGGTCGTTCCGTACAGTGGATTGGCGAGCGCGACCTGTCCTTTCCATAATGAGTTTGCAAGATCGCGTACGGTTGTAGGAGGTCCGCCATTCCGAATTTTGCTCTTGTTGACGAGAATGACGCGTGCGCGTGCGGCGACACCTGTCCAGCTGCCGTCGGCTCCGCGAAATGCGGTTGGCAGTCCGGCAGCGAGAGGCGAAAGATACGGATCGACGAGCCCGCGTCTCGCCAATAACAGAGGCCTTACGGGATCGCCCGACCAGAACACGTCGGCTTGCGGATTGGCGGCCTCAGCAATGAGCCGGTTAGCAACTCCTGTGCTCTTGGTCTCCTCGGTGTCGAACACGGCGCGCACGCGCATGCCGGTTCTTGCTTCGATGGCGCGGAATACGGGTTCGGCAAAAACTTGATCGACAGAGGTGTAGACAACGACCTCAGAATTCGAGGTGCTTCGCTTGCAGCCCAGAAGAGTT
>JAHFDX010000333.1 GCA_023248785.1 Myxococcales bacterium | reverse complement strand
ACCAGGGTTCGCACCAGATACGCCGCGCGCCAGTCGAGGTGGATCCATAACGTACCGTCGGGTGAAAGCAGCGAGCAGAGTGCCTCGAGGCGAGGTGCAAGCATTTCCAAGTATTCGGCAATCCCCCCGTCTGCCCATCGATCTTCAAAGGCCATCGTTCGCACGACGCGACCATCCGCGCGACCGTCGAGACGCGCCTCGTGGTGGTAGTCGGCACGCGACGCAAACGGCGGGTCGAGGTAGACGAGCTTTACGCGACCCGAAAGCCCTTCGCTCGTAAGCACGTGGCACGCATCAAGGGCGTCCGACGCCAAAAACCGCACCTGGGCCCCGTGCATCCGTTGGAACGGAACGACGGAAGTCGCTTCGTGGCGCAAATTTCCAGGGCAAAATCGCCTATTTTTCCAAGCGAGCGAAACGGGGGACCGGGCATCTGTGGAGGATCGAGTCACGGAAGCCCCACGATACCAGACGCAAGACTAGGCAACCGTCAGGAACTCGTCGCCGATCTCCTCGGCTACTTCACCTTCGTGCGCCAAATCTGCCCACCGGTCGTGTAGTTAGGCCCGCCAAAGTACTGGTAGTCCCCGAAGCCGATCGTGATCGCGTTCTCTCCGTTATTCTTGATATCGCCGAAGCCATCGGTGTTCGACTGAACCCAGGTGACGCCGTCATTCGAGCGCCAAACGGGCGTGCCTTTCGACAAGGTGGTTTCGGTGTACCCAGTAGCCCACAGCTTCCCAAACGACGTCCGAATGCTGCGCATCTCGAGCACCGCAGGACCTTTGCCAAAAGCGTCCGCAGTGATCTGCTCCCAGGTCGTTCCGTTGTTGCTTCGCCAGATTTGACCACCCTTGGTGGGGTTGTTCGTCGTGGCGTAGAGATAGTTGTTGAACACCTCGAGCGATGAAATCACGAGGTTCGTTTTGTCTCCAAAACCATCCCCTGCGCTGGTGTTCTGGCTAAACGTCGTCCCGTCGGTGGACTGCCAGATTTCGGCGCCTGCGTTCGTCGAAAAATACAAAGTGCTGTTCCAAACATAAAAGTAACTAACCAAGTCTATTTTGGAGTTCATGGTGGGGGCGGCAAAGTCAACCAGCTTGGTCCATTTCGATGGATCCGACTCGGTGTAGGGGATTCTCCAGACCTGCGCCGAAGTACCGCTGCCATGGGAACCCATGCCCGCATACAAATACGGCACGGTATCGTTCGACCCCTGAAAGAGGACCATGTGCGGAGCGGCCCCCCGAAGGGCTGGGGTACCAAAACCTCGCGTCGCAATCGGGATCCAATCCACACCGTTTTGCGTCCGAAAGATCATGGCACCGTTCGCGCCACCGGTGCCGCACCACAGGTACCCTCCGCCGAGCGTGGTGGTTCCGAACGAGTGAATGCTCACATCCCCTGAAAGGGGCGGAGTGACGTCTGTCCACGTACCGGGATCTCCTGTGGAGGAGCGGTACAACTTGGCCAACCCTTGTTGTTGGGGCGAAGTGGAGGCGTAGAGATATCCGTTGAATACCTCCATCTCGGGCACTGTCTGCTGCGTCGGGACGCCAAGACCATCGCCACTAATCTGAGTCCAGAGATCTTGCGTGGAGGCGGTGGTGCTGCTGTCGGGAACAGATGTGGTGCCGCTCTGGCTGCAAGACGCGAGCATGCATCCGAGGCATCCGAGAAACGAAACCATCACTGCGCCGCGCATGACTTTTCTCCCCCTTCGCGTGCTCTTGAGTGCCCTGGCCAGCCGATGTCTTTCAAGAAGCCTGAGTGGTTTTCGTCGAGACCGAGCGATGGCTAGGAGGGCGAGCGATACGTACGACTGTACTTTGAGCGAGCCCGACGACGCTAGCGCGACGGGCTCGGCGAAAAACACCAGACTTCTAACACCCGCTCGGCAAACGATAGATTCGGACCGCGTTCTCGCAACCCACGCGATAGGCTACGTCTTCGGGCAAGTCCTTGAGAAGTTGCTGGATGACTCGAAGCTGTTTTTCGTCCGCGGTGGTTCCTGAAAAAAAAGTGTCACTGCCGATCAAAACCCTCGACGAGTACTTGCTGATCAGGCTCACCCATTCTGGACGCACCACCGAGTTGGCGTCGAGAATCGCGTTTGCACTCCCCAGGGGGCCGAAATTGGGAGCCAATTGAATGAATAAATTCTCGTGCGCCTTCAGCAGTCTATCGATCAGATCGAGAGTCAGGTCGCCCGTCGTGTCGCGTCCTACGTGCGCCCATACGATGGCTGTGTTTGGGTTCGATGAAAGAAGCTGCTCGAGCCCACTCACGTTCTCCTTGATCTGAGCAGGGTTCAGCGCGCTCCTGGAGGTGTAAAAGGTCGGCGTCGTTTTCGTTGCTGAGACAACATCCATGTGTAAATCAATGGGTGCCTTGTGGCTCGCTGCAACTGCTGCCAGCTCCCCGAAGAGATCGGCCGATGCAGAGATCTCTTCGAACGCATGACTAGGCTCGTACGACAGATGCAGGGCTGCCATCTCGCCAAATGCAATCGCACCCGGAGTCGAAATCAACCGCTCAGCGGCCTCGCGGAAAGCTGCTCGCATCGCCGCATCCGCGACGCCCGACGGTGATGTAGCTTGGACCTTCGCGTTGAGTTCACAGCCTCCCACTCCGAGAAGAAAACGATCCGGTCGCAACGCGACGGCATCCTTCGTGAGCGACTCGCACTCAGACGTCTGCACGCCGCTGGGCGATGGCGGGTGGATCAGAATGGCTTTGCGCAACCCAAACGCGTCCATCGTCTTGACCACAGCGTTTACGCACTCCTGGGTCGAGCATTCGGAATGGATGCCCGAGGGATGCGTGTGGGTATCGATCCATGGACGCACGTTGCTTTCGGTGGCAACCCCATCGGGCGAAGATGCATCGATCGCGGAAGCGGGAACTCCTGACTGCACACCCGGAGAAACCGCCGTGCCGCACGCAACGACTGCCAAGGATGCGAGAGTGATCAGCATCAGGTGCGAGGACGTCCTCTGGGATACGATTGATTTCATTCGCTGTTTCTCCGGAATTGCGAGCTGCCTGTCAAACTCAGAGCAATGTACATGCCGCGCAGTTTTCCTCCATGGGGAGCGTACGGGATCTGCCCGATCGAAAAGATCGCACTGAAGTCGCGTGAACGGACATGCAGTTTCCGCATGCGCGCGTGCGAAAATCGCAGTCGCGTCCACTTTTTAACCCAACAAGCGGCGCTCTACCCATTCGGAAGCAGAAATACCAGGCAGAAAGTGTGTCACCTTGCCGCCTTCGATAAACACTTCGGCCGGAAGCGCGCGGCCGTTGTACTGACTTGCCATCGTGAATCCGTACGCGCCCGCATCCAGGATGGCTACGTGCGTAGGTGGCCTTTCGGGCATCGCATGAATGCCAAAGTCGTCGGAGCTTTCGCACACCGGACCGACCACGCGAAAATCGACGCTCGTGTCATTCAATTTCAGCGCGAGAGGGACGATGCGATGTCGGGCTTGGTAGAGTGCCGGCCGAATGAGATCGTTCATCCCTGCATCGATCAGCAGCCACTGGCAACGTCCCGAACGCTTCGGTGCAATGACACGCGAAACAATTACACCGTGAGCAGCGACGAGCGCGCGGCCAGGTTCCACGACCCACATGAGATCGGACAGGCCAAACTCGGCCTGTGCTTTGCGGACACCACGCACAAAGTCTGCAGGCGTGACGGCGCAGCCCTCGCCGTAATCGATGCCAAATCCACCCCCCGTATCGACATACGCAAGCGAGGTGCATCCGTTGTCGCGGATGTCTTTCGCAATTCGATACAATTTTCGCGCTGCATCCACATACGCACTCGTATCGGTAAGTTGCGATCCGATGTGCATGTTCACGCCCACAAGTTCGAGGGCGTTGTGCGACTTCACGGCAGCAAGGGCATCCGTAACATCGTCGAGCGAAATTCCGAACTTGGCCTCGTCATGCCCGGTTGAGATGTGCGAGTGCGTGGCAAGGCTCTCCTTGTCGACCGACGGATTAATCCGAAGGGCAACACGTCCTTTTCGACCCATCCGCCTTGCCACCGCGGCTGCGCGCGGAATTTCCTCGAGGCTCTCGAGTTGAATGGCCAAGATGCCACGCTCGCCTGCGCCAAATGCCAAAGCGATTTCGTCGTCGCGCTTCGCAACCCCGCTGAACACGATCTTCTCGGGCAAGACGCCAGCTCTCATTGCGACCGAGAGTTCGGACCCGCTCACCACATCCGCGCCCAAGCCAGCAGTCGCAAATCGGCGAAGAACTGGCCCGGCGGTATTTGCCTTGACCGCATACGCTACCAGGTGGGGCACTTCTCCGAAAGAAGCGACAAGATCACGTGCCTCGCGGTCCATCGCGTCGAGATCGTAGGCGTAGAAGGGCGTGTCGACAGATGCCTGCGAAACTACGTCCGAAAGGAGCATGCCCCCTAAAAGAAGGTCTCCGGCAGCGGTCCGTGAAACACCCATACGGGTGCTCTATCTTCTTGCCCAAACTACCGCAAGCACGCGCGCACACGCTCGCGACACACGAAGGTATCGCCGTGTTGTATCCTCATTTCGAATGCATGCCCTTCGACGTGCCAAATTGGTCTGCACCCTCGGGCCAGCCTGCGACTCGCTCGACGGACTTAGCGCACTCATTGACGCAGGCATGGACGTTGGTCGCTTCAACTTCTCCCACGGTTCGCATGAGGAGCACGGTGAGCGCTACCGACGACTTCGAGCGGCAAGCGATCTCAAGGGCAAAAGCGTGGCAGCGCTGCAAGATCTCTGCGGCCCCAAAATCCGCACTGGAAAATTCCCCGGCAAGTTCGATCTTCCCAACGGCACTGAAATCCACCTCTTTGAAGGCACCGAGAGTACCGATGAGCGCCGCATTCCCATCAACAGGGAAGGCCTTTCCAACGACGTCCGGGTTGGCGAGCGCGTCTTGTTCGACGACGGTCGCATGGTGCTCCTCGTCACCGGGGTCGATGGCAACGAAGTGGTCTGCACCGTCGAGCAGGGCGG
>JAHFDX010000332.1 GCA_023248785.1 Myxococcales bacterium | reverse complement strand
CTTCGGCCCTATCGAAGGGGAAGAACGCTTGGACAGCGGGTTGTCATCGCTCATCGCGCTCGGGGACACTAGCACCTGCGCCTGGTTGGCAATCAGAAAACAGTCATTTTGCACGCGGCGATTCCAACGTTACGATGGGGTGAATGCGTGGCCATCCGGACACGGCGCCGACGCGGCTGGGTCCTTACGAACTCGTGCGCCGAATTGCGACCGGAGGGATGGCAGAGGTGTACCTCGCGCGCCGCGAGGGTCCGCGTGGTTTTCAGAAACACGTGGCAGTGAAACGCATCCTTCCCCAGTTCTCGAGGGACGCTGAGTTCGTCGCGATGTTCGTGGATGAAGCGCGGGTTTGTGCGCGTCTTGCCCATCCTCACATCGTGCAGGTATTCGACTTTGGCGAGCACGATGACGAGCTCTACATGGCAATGGAGTACGTACAAGGCACGACGGGAGCGCGCTTGATTCGCACATCGTTTGCGCGTGGCGAGGATATCCCGCTCGAGGTTTCGCTGTACGTCACGTTGAGCGTCGTGCGTGCACTCGAGTACGCGCACAACGCACGCGACGATACCGATCGTCCGCTCGATCTCGTGCATCGCGATGTGTCGCCGGGCAACGTGCTCATCGACAGATCGGGTACCGTGAAGCTCACCGATTTTGGCATCGCACGGGCAGCGGAGATTGAGCGTCGCACCGACGTTGGGCACCTCAAGGGCAAGATGGGGTACATGTCGCCGGAGCAGGTGCTAGGGCGCGAACTCGATGCGCGTAGCGATCTCTTTTCAGCGGGGATCGTGCTTGCGGAAATGGTGCTTCGGCGTCCGTTGTTCGCGGGTGGACGCGAACTCGACGTGCTCATGCGCATTCGTGATGTCGACCTCAGCGCTATCGACAGAGCACCAAATCGCGTGCCCGACGACGTGCGAGCCATCCTCTTTCGCGCGCTTACGCGCGATCCGGCTGTTCGCTTTCCGAATGCATCGTTGTTTGCAGAAGCGATCGAGAACATTGTGCGTCGGAGGCGTCTTCAAATCGGGCCATCGCGGCTAGCTCAACTCATCGACCGCTGGGGATTGGTCGACGGTTCCCTTTCCGACGTTGGGCCACCTTCATCGTCCGATCTCGACGACGAAGACGCAACGACACGTAAATCCGTGGGGCAAAGCCCGGTGCCCTCGCCCGATTCAAGCAAGCATGCCTACAAACTTCTTACGGACGCTGGAACGGAGTTCGGACCACTTTCGTACCCAAATTTGATCGAATTGTTTGCAACGGGTCGAGCTACAATGAAAGCTCTCGTTTCGCGCGACGAGGGGCGCTTCAGGCCAGCAACCGAGTTTCAAGAATTGAGCCGGTTCGCGACGAGCCCCGCGTTGCGCTGGGGCGAGCCGTTTCCGCGCGACGGCGAAGAGCGGGGTCGACTCGATCGCGCAAAGTTCGTGAGTCTGATGTTCCGACTGTTCGTTCGCCGTGAGACGGGAGCGCTCATGATGCGCGACGGCTCGCGGCAAAAGAAAGTGTACCTCGTCGATGGGTGTCCCGAGTTCGTTGCTTCGACGGAAAAGCGCGAGTTGCTTGGCGAGTATCTTGTGAGCCGAGGCCAGGTACTGCGGATGGAAGTCGATATGGCACTCGCGATGCTCCCGCGGTTTGGAGGTCGGCTTGGCGACGCACTCGTAGGTCTCGGCATCTTGCGACCGGTCGAGCTCTTTCGGGCGATCTTCGATCAGACGACGGTGCGCATTGAAGATTTGTTTACATGGAAAGAAGGCGAACTAACCTTTATTCGAAGTGCGCGTTCGCAGGAGGAGACGTTTCCGCTCGGCATTGATCCTTATGAATTGATCGCGCGCGGTGTTCGTAAGGGGTACTCGCCGGACGAGCTGGAGTCGATTTTGAAACCCTTCGAAGAGGAAGTCATCGAGCCTGTGTTTCTTCCTCCAATGCGTCTCGAGGCGTTTCGTTTGCCAGAATCAGAACAAACAGTGATCGATTTAGTCGCGGAGAAAACGACGCTAGGTCGCTTGATGGCACGGGCGAGCGTCGATCGCATTGCCGATCCCGAAGAGGTGCTGCGCGCCGTCTTTTTAGCGCTCTCGTGTGAGCTCGTGAAGTCGCCGAAGTGGGTAATCCCGCCTTCATTGACACCAAGGCGTGCACCGTCGAGTCGGCCGAGAGGTGGGACGACGTAGGCTCTGATCAACTGATGGTTCGTGCCTCCTCAACCGGCTGCGAGTCGCGTCACACCCAGCTCGAAAAGAACCGATCGTAACCCTGAACCGTAAGCGCATGCGCCGGGTAGTCCTGGTCGAGAAGCGATGTCAGACGCGCAGGCCAGACCAAACGAAAAACGCCTCCCGGGAGAATCCCGAGAGGCACCATTGTTTGGATATGTCTGAATTGCGACGTGCTTACTTCTCGGCACCAACAAGCGCATTGCGGATGGCGTAGGCGTGCAGCATGAGCGCCCCAGGCGCCGCCATTGCCGGCAGCATGACGAGCGCGAAGTCGCCGGCGGGGGCACTCGATGGCGTAGCCGTGTTCCAGATCGGGTAGCATACAAAGAGCAGCCGGAGCACGTTCAGAAGGTCAGCCATACCCGCCGCCGTGAATGCCCAGAATGCGACCTTGCCTGCCCCACTCCCATTTGCCATTTGCGAGCAATATGGACGAAACAAGCGCGAGTGCGCCCGTCGCAATGTCGCCGTAGCCACCTTGCGCGAAATCTTTTGGAAGGATGCCGAGGTAGACGACGAGGAACAGCGCTCCGCCCATGAGCCGAGCCGTCTGCACGCCCGCTAGCACAGACAGGGGCATGTGATCGAGAATTGTCCTAAATTCCTTGCTCGCGAGCATGCCCCAGCCAATCAACGTGGGCACAAACATAGGAATCAACAGGCGTGGAATCGTATCGCCGACTCGGTAGCTGATGAGCCCGGCAAGCGAGACGCCCCAGTTTGCAATCACCCATAGCAGAACGACGCCAGTGAGGATGTTGCGGTGCTTGGCCTTTTTCTCATCACCAAACGGGGCATTGTTGATGCCCTTGCGAATAGCAAATAGGAGCACCGCCGGAAACACAACGCCCAATGACCCACCGAGAACCTTCAGCAACATATCCATGACTCGTCTGCTTCCTTTCCACACGGACGTAGAAAAACACCCAAGGCATTGCAATAAGACGCAAGAGCGATGGGCGACTTCACGAAAATAAGGAGCCGCCCCCACGCTGTTGGTGAGAGCGGCTCTCGATTCAACCGTTTCAGCTACTGAACGATAAGAAATTCAGGCGCGCCGCCAGTCGAGATCTTCACCGCGTGGGCCATGGTCTTCTGCGCACCATCCGTGCCTGCGCATGATTGCAGCGCCTCGAGGGAGGGGAAGGTGACTTCCGAGATCTGGTAGATTGATGGCTTGCCTGCAGGTGCGCCAAGCACGCGCACGGTTTCGATATTCGTCGCGCCAACGAGGTTCTCCTTCCCCATGGGGATGTGTTCTTCGCGGTAGAGCCGGTCGAAATTCTCAGCATTTGCGGGGGGAGGATAAATAACGAGCAACTTGACGGACATGGCACACTCCTCTTTGGACTGAAGCAGATGGGTCCGTTTGACCCACCTTGCCCCCGTGTAGGTGTCCATCACGTTGTCCGTTACAGAGCGCAGTCACTTTTCTTAGCGGGGTCAGACGCATGCTTGCGGATGAGCTCGTTTGCGCGCCTATGCTCCGGGCTGATCCGTTTCGGTGGGCGCTTCCTATAGTTCCAGCCGATACACCGGATACACGTCGTTCTCGGCTACGCACTGATAACCGAAGGACTCAAACATCGACGCACGTCCCCGCCACGCGTGGGCATCATGCACGCGGCCTACGACCTTGTGCGGATAGGCTTCAATTGCGATTCCTCCATGCCCGCGCACAAAGCTGGGTGCGGCCTCGAGTAGCATTTTCGCCACACCTCGGCGCCGGCTCTCTGTGCGAATGAGAAAGCACCCGACGACAAATGTCGCATTGTCTGTCGCAAGAGGCAGCCTTCGATACACCGATTGATTTCGTAACTTTGTAAGTGACGATGTGGGCCCAAGCTTCATCCACCCGACGCACACCTCAGAATCCATCGCGACAAGGCCCAACGGATCGCTCGACCGAGCGCGCACACGCATCGCCTCCAAGTTTGCTTCAGGCGTTGTTGCACATCGTTCGAGCCACGTGTTCTTGTCCTCCTCGAAATGCCAATAGTGGCAGTAGCAGGTGCATTGCTCTGCGCGGAAAAGCTCTGTCCACGAATTGAGGAGATCGACCTGCAGAGGGCGAACGACAATCATGCTCCGCTCGCAAGCGGAGGGAGCAAGGCACGCGAAGGGAAGTGCGATTCCCACGCGCTGGCGACTGCAAACAGCAACGACTCGCGGAGAGCCGGCGCCATGAGTTGCATGCCAATAGGCAGACCCGTCTTCGAAGGCTCGACCGGAATGCTGAGAGCAGGGATGCCGGCGAGGCTCGCGGGCAGCGTGTAGATGTCGCTCAAGTACATCGCGAGGGGGTCGGATGATTTTTCACCCAAACGAAACGCGGGCGTTGGGGACGTCGGCGACACGATAACGTCCACCTCGGAAAAGGCGCTTTCGAAGTCGCGTCGTAAGAGCGTACGAACCTTCTGGGCTTTCCCGTAGTACGCATCGTAGTAACCCGCCGAGAGCACAAACGTCCCGAGCAAGATACGTCGCTTCACCTCCCTGCCGAAGCCGCGGTCGCGCGTTTTGCCGTACATCTCACCGAGCGAATGTCCAGAAGCACGCAGGCCGTAGCGCACGCCGTCGAAGCGCGCGAGGTTGCTCGAGGCTTCGGCGGTTGCGAGTACATAATAGGTTGCGACGGCATATTTCGTGTGGGGCAAGCGAATGGGTTTGATCACGCAACCGTCGCTTTGCAGTTGGCGGATGGCGCTCCGAACGCTCGCTTCAACATCAGCCGACAAGCCCGAAGCGAAGTACTCCTCGGGGACGCCGATGCGAAGGCCTCGGAC
>JAHFDX010000331.1 GCA_023248785.1 Myxococcales bacterium | reverse complement strand
TGACGATCTCGTCATCGGACTTCCCTGTAATCTGGTCTGAAACCGGTTCGACAAAGTTCATCTGAATCACGCTGTTGCCTTTCGGGAACATCGCCGGCATGCGCCGCTGAAGGTCGATCGCGAACGCGCCCTGATGGCCCATCGTGCGCGAGAACGTGTAGCACCAGTCGAGGCCCTCGATCGGTCTGTCAAGATGCAGCGTCGCGAGGACGATCGTCGAGTAACTGAGTTTTTGGAAGGCCTCGGCGAGGTCTGGAACGGCACCGAGTATCTTTGCGGCGCGATCTGCATGGACCGCATTAACCACCGCGCACGCCGGCAAGGTCTCGGATTGACCATCCCGCTCGATGACAACGCCGCGTACCCGTCCTGCCTCGATCGCGATCTCCGTCGCCCGCGCATGAACCACGTCGAGGCGCGCAGCCATGGCGAGCGGCAGCGACGCGTTGCCGGTCTTTAGCCCGTAGGTGCCTGCCGTGCCCCCAAGCTTGAGGATCCGACAGAGCATCGCCATGCTGTGCTGCTCGGGTTCGCAGAAAGCGTAGGAGTTGACCATGGGACGTGCCGCCAACTCGAGCACCGCCTCACCGCCATACCGTGCAAAGTACTCGGCGACATCGATCCGATCGAGTCTCTCGTCACCGCGGTAATCGAACGGGCTCATGGCGAGGATGCGAAAGAGCTGCCGTGCAACGCCAAACTGAAGTTTGAAGTTCTCACCTACTGACAGGAGCGACAGCCACGGCCGGTCTTTGTCGAAGTGCCCGATGCGCCCGTTCCATGCCATCAGGCCGCGCACGGGGATCTTGACAAGCTCTTGCGCGAGCCCGAACTCATGGAGCAGCGCGCGCGTGTGCTTGTACGAAGAGTAATAGAACTCCATCCCCGTCTCGACGATCCCGCCCGCCTCGAAGACCGAACCGATGCGTCCGCCGCAAAGTGTGTTCATCTCGATCACGCGCGCAGGCACGCCGAGCCGTTTGAGTTCCCAGGCCGCAGTCAGGCCAGCGATCCCGCCACCCACGACGAGGACCGGTCGCTTCTCTGTCGCTTCAGACAAGACGGAGCAGGAAAGGGAGGTTATGTTCGCATTCATGAGGCACCGGGTTCGAAGGCCGTGGAGTGTTTGCGTTACCGAAATTCATTATTAATCCGACTGGACAGTTTTTCAACTCAAAAGTCGAATTTTTGCCGTCCAAAGCGTCGGATAGGCACAAAACACTGCATCCCGAGCGAACGAAACCCGATCGCATTCTTATCCTGAGGGGCGGTGCAGGGCACGCGGCGACGTCCCCGTACGCGGCCAATGCCGAACTGGTAACGTTTGAGTTTCCTAAATTAACACTTTATATTTCTCATTATGTCATTCTGGACGCGAGAGCTGTCCGAAGAGCTACGAAGTGCTTCGAGGGTCTTCTCCGCCGTTGTCATTACCGGTCCACGAAGATCGGGAAAGACAACTCTTGTGCGGCGCACCTATCCGCGTGCTTGCTATCGACTGCTGGAAGATCCGGATGTGCTCGCCCGTGTACGGACGGATCCGAAAGGATTCCTGGAGGAGCTCCGGCCGCCCGTGATTCTTGATGAAATTCAGAACGCACCCGAACTCTTCGGATACGTGCGATCGCGGATCGATGCGTCGCCGCGCCGCAAAGGACAATGGTTTCTTACAGGTTCCCAAGAGTCATCGCTGATGCACGACGTTACCGAGTCAATGGCTGGACGCGCGGCGATTCTTCAGCTGCTGCCACTTTCGATACGCGAATCGCCGAGGGTGTCACAGCTTTTGGGAGGGTACCCGGAGGTCGTCGCACACCCTCGATCGCGCAACGTGTGGTTCCGATCGTACGTTCAGACGTATCTCGAGCGTGATGTCAGGCAACTTCTCGCGGTGCGTGACCTCTCGACGTTCAGGCGATTCATGTCGCTCCTAGCAACGCGTTCGGGGTGCATCTTGAACAAGACAGACCTTGCGGCGCCCCTTTCGGTCTCGGTCCCTACCATAAGCCAGTGGCTAAACGTTCTGGAAACGACGGGCGTTTTGCTGCTTGTGCCACCTTATTTCGAGAACCTCGGAAAGCGGATCATCAAGAGCCCAAAAGTCTTCTTCGTCGACTCCGGTCTCGCTTGTCATCTGCTGGGCATCGAGTCGGAGCAGCAGCTCGAGAAGTCGACCTTTCGAGGAGCTATCTTCGAGGGCTTCGTGTGCGCAGAGATCTGCAAGACGCAGATCAATGCGGGACGCCGAAGAGAAGTCTATTATTTTCGGGATCAGCAAGGCCTTGAGGTGGATCTCCTCGTGCCAGAGGGTCCTGGTAGAATTACTCTTGTTGAGATCAAAGCCTCCAAAACGGTCCATCCGTCCATGGCAGACCCGATGATACGATTAAGGTCCAGCATGCCCCCGATGGGCGACCGAAATTTTGTTGTTCATCTCAGATCAAAGAGCGACGTCGATCCAGTGAGAGTGGTCCGCCCGGGGGTGACAGCGCTTACGGTCGAAGAAGTCCTTAGAGAGTTGTCTGCGCCCAAGCGTAGGCGGGTGCGCTAGCGATCACTAAGAGCCAAGGAACCCCCATTTACTAACCCGCCCCCACTGCTCGCACCGCACCCGCACGACACGCTGCCGCCGCCTCCAGAGCAACTCGCTTGCGAGCCCTCGCCGCAGGTCACGCTGCAGCTTGAGTTCCCGCTGCTCGCTGTGCACGATGATCCGCCGCTGCCCTTTTTCTTCTTTTGGGTAGTTAGGCCGCCCGTGTCGATGGCCAACGGAGCGCCCGCAAAAACCGAATCGGTATAGATGCGAAGTGCACGGAGTGTCGCACCGAGAGTGGCATCGCTTTCCCACTGCGGTGTTACGGCAAGCGCAACGCGCAGGAGATCGCCGACGCGAGATGATTCTTCAGCCGACACAGATTTCGCCTGCAGAGCACTGTCGAATTGCTCACCCAATGCGCTGAGTGACTGCGGTTCGGTGTCCGGATGCAGCGAGGCAAGGTGCGTGATGCCCTGCACACTCTCGAAGCGCGTGGAGGCACCACCGCCCTCTGCTTCGATCCACAGCGTGCGCGCATCGTCTTCGATGACGAGCGCGTGCGCGTTGAGTCGAACTCGGTAGTCATGCGCACCAATCGACGCAGTCGCCCGATAGCCCTCCGCCGATTGGGAGCTTGAACCCACAGTGATGGGATCGCGGACTCGAGATGATTCGACGGAATCCCCCCCTGTCGAACAGCCTGACAATGCGGCCAAAACGACGAACAAAGCTGCAATCGACTCGCCTCGAAGAACCATTTCAACCTCTACCTTGTGCTTGTGCGTGAGGCTCATGTCATTCCACGGCGACAATTGCCCAGCTATTCACCCAGTTGGGTGACACGCGATATCGCCAGGGGCTCATTGACGATCCGCCGCAGCTGATCCACAACTCGGACTCGATTCTGATCCAAGCTGCTCAGTTGGGGCCTTTCTATGTTCCTCCGTTTGAATCATCTCGCCGCGATCATGGGATCCGTGACCACGCTGGTGACGGCGATTGGGTGCGCAAATCATCCCGCAAACCGTGATGACAACGAGCAAGGGTCCTCGCTCACGACAAGAACGCTGACGTGTGACGGCGGAACCCCTACCGAAGGAGGTCGCGTTATCGAGTTTGGTCCACCGAACGCGCCGTCGCTTGGCGAGTGGCCCATGTTCAAACGAAACCTTGCGCATACCGGCCTCGCAGGCGGAAGCGGAGGACTTGGCAAAGACTCGCATTGCTTGCGTTGGTCCCACAAGATTGCAGGCCTTACGCGAGGAAACAGTGGGCCGCTGATCGCAAAGGTCAAAGATGAATGGCTCGTTCTCATTGCAACCAGCGGGAGTTGCCAGAACGATCTTGTGAATTCAGCGGCAGGATCACAGTGCACGCGCACACCCAACGTGCGCGGAACGGTTTGGGCACTCAACGCGGCTACGGGTGCATTCAGGTGGAAAACCGAACTCCCTTGGAGCGTTGATCCCTATGCGCCGCTTCTTGTCGATCTCGATCGCGACGGCCGTCGTGAGCTCGTCGTCCCTGCAAACGACGGGACCGGTGGCAACCACATCTACGCGATTCGCACGGAAGAGGAATGCGGCCATCCGGCGGGATCAATCAAGTGGGACACCACGTACCTCGATTCAAACTGGACGAGCGAGACTGCTCCCGTCGCGGTCGACATCGATCCGAGCACTCGTCAGTTGGAAGTCGTCTTTGGTGTCGGATCCGTGATTGAAGATGCCGGACAAGCGGCCAAAGTATTTGTCCTCGATGGTGTGACCGGCGCAATCAAGGGCACTCCGTTCGAAGTGGGTCGTCGCTCGCGAATGACGACGCCCAATGGTCTTTGCTCCGGTGGCGACAAGGTCGACTCGGCATCGCCAGCGGTCGCTTCGATCAACGGCGTGCCCACCGTGTTCGTGGGCGCGTGGGACGGCACATTTTACGCGCTTCAGTGGCAAAGCGCGCTCGACGCAGGTGGAGCTGGATTGACTCCACTATGGCGAGACGTCCTTCCGCGCTACACCGACGCGGGGCAATGCCCGATTCGCAAGGTGCGCAATGGTGCGGTGATCGGATCGCCCACGCCTGGAGCGGCACCCGTTGTCGCCTTCGGATATATGGCAGAACCCAACGGAACAGGGCAAGGCGACTTCACTACAGCAACGTTGCGCGTTCTCGACATGACCACCGGCTCGTTCATTGCCAAATTCCCCGATTACCGCGATTGGAAATCGACACCGAGTTTTGCGCCGCTCGATCCAAATGCGAGCAGCCTAGATATTGTCGGCGGAGAATTTTTGGGCGTGTACGCGTTGAAGCCGCAAGGGTCGACGTTCGCGCAACTTTGGAACCAGACACCTGTTGGCGATGGCAACGTTTCCCAAGGAACCGCCGGACCGCGCAGTTCTCCCGCCGTCGCGAATATCGACGGGCAAGCGGGGCTTGAAGTGATCATCGGCGTCGAGGAAATGTCGACCCCGGCCTTCATGTTCTCGAAGG
>JAHFDX010000330.1 GCA_023248785.1 Myxococcales bacterium | reverse complement strand
TGCGACTACGATTGAACCGCGAAGCGTTCGTGTTATGCGCATGGGTCTGCCCTTCTCCTCGAGATCGAACGTGAAGCGTATCGCGCGATGCCTTCGCGTGGAGATTTCCTTGGGGACACTTGCATGGGATCACGCGCACGCGCCTGAAGTGCGCCACAGGCCGGGCAGACCCGACTGGACGGGTTCGAGCGGTGACTGACACGAGGGGCATAATAAACCGCGCTGCATAAACCGCAGTCGTTGGGGCGAGGCTGCGGGTTTGCCTCCCCGTGATAGGCTTTGTGATTATCGAATGCACTTCGCGCCCGCGTGAGAGTAGCCGCCTCGTCCTTGATGAGCGGAGCTCGCTCCCGGAGGGTGCGGAGGTGGAGCTCATCCCCGCCGACGACATTGACGAGCTCGATCCTGCGGAGCGTGCCCGCCCTCATGCGTTCCTCGCAGAGTCGAGTCGGAAGCACATGCCGAGCACGGGGGTTCCCGCAGACGAAGTGCTCGCGCGGATTCGGGCGAGGCATTGACGACGGTCACGTTTCGCATCGAGTTCACCGAGGACACAACGCAGCAAGCAGAGGTCGCGGCGACGTGGTGGCGTGAGAACCGACCCGCCGCGCCCCATCTTTTCGACGACGAGCTCGTCGGAGACCTCGTGAGACCGTTCACGCCCTCTGGCTCGGAGCGTGAGGAAGTAGTCCTCCGCTTCCGTGACATCATCCTCGGCTCCGATGCGGACGACCCACGCGGGTGACCCGGATGGCATCGCTAACCGCAGGTCGCTGTTGCACATGCGTCACACGGCGATCGACCTCACGCGCGCCATCCTGCTTTTTCCGAAGGTCGGCCACAATGACGTCGGGCCTTCGAAGCCGGGTGTCGTAAGTTCGAATCTTACCGGGCGCGCTGCATCCTTCCGACCGTGTCTTCTAGTGTGGTATGCGGCATCATGCGCAAGGTCATTTTTCTTCTTAGTTTTCTGCTTGGCGCATGCAGCGCGCCTTCGCCGCCAAGCGCTGGAATAACTGACACGGACTCCGGGCCGTCGGATTCCGGCGGGCCCAGAAGCGATTCGGCAGCAGAACGCGATGTTTCCGCCCCGCGCCAACATTTACCTCTCAGCTTGGCAGAACTGCACGTGGTGAGCACAGGCACGCCAAGCGACTACGGCGCCACCGTGCTCACAACAACAACCCCACACGCGATCGCGTTCGAGCGCTTCACGAGCCTCACCGAGTTTCGTTCGGAAATTTGGACAACCCAGGAAGTCGGCGCACTGAGTTTCACTGCGCCTGTGCGCGCCGAACTTGGAAACGAGCCTCTTGTTAGCGGACCCCACGCGACGCGCCTTAACGGGGGCGACTATCTGTACTTTATGGCTGGCAACGCCGCCGATGCACGCGCGCGACTCTACCGCGCCGCTTACTCTTCCGCTCTCGAACTCGGGCCACGTGAAGAGCTGGTTCTCGCAGACACTTTTTCCGGAATGTTCGCGTGGCCCACCGTTACCACGGGACCAAACGGAACGGTGTTGCTCGCCTATGATCACTATCAGTCCGCAACGTTTGTTGCGTTAGGTGACGGCAAAACGTTTGGCACATCGACGCAGACGGGCCTGGGGGTTCAGTCAAGGGCAGCCTTCTTCAGTGACGGTGCCATTGTGGCTACTTTTCAGGCAGGCGTGAACGGCGGAGCGATGATGAACTACGTGCGTATCGCATCGCAGGATTTGACATTCAGCCCTAAGGCTCCCGTCACCTCGACGAACACAAATGTGCATGACAGTTTTCCGTTCGCCCGACACGACGGAGGCGTCGACGCGTACTACATCGCTTATGGAGCAAATGGGTTTTCAGTATATCGACGGTCCGTTCATCGTGACGGCACGTATGGCGAGGAGGAACGGGTCACTGGATCGGATGTCGGGTCATGCGCGCAGCCCCATCCGCGTCGCACAGACGACTCGTCCATCATTCTCACCATGGCGTGCGGCAATCCGGGTGCCGGTGATACAGACGTTCTGGGGGCCGTACTCATCGACGACGCGCCATGATCAGCAAAACACCGCACTGAACGTCTCTCGTCACCCATACGGAGAACGGTCGCATAGCGCGTTGCCGACTACTTCATAAACCAGTGAAAGATCGCCGCGTACGCCGTCCACAATAACACTTCAACGATCGCAACGAGACCAAGCGTGCCCCAGGAAGGTCGCAACCGGCTCCGCGAAAGTTCGAGCATTGCAACCGACATCGCTTCGCGCGGAAGTTCGTTTGCGGGAACGCCCTTCATCGCAAGGTCGTCGATCACTTCACCAAGGGGTACGCGCGCGATGACAAACCCAAGCGTCCAACGAATGAGCTTTGGCGTCTCGGTCCGCGCCTTCAAGTATCGTTGCATGCCGCTCGTGAATGCACGTCCGAGTCGAGTGGTCACGCCCTGATAGCGGGCGCTCATCAAGTAACCATCAATCAACTTGCTGCCCACGAACGCGAGATTTTGCGCTTGCGACTCGAGCGCACGCGCAAAGATCCCTTGTAGCGCTTGCTTGTACGCAATCGCACCGAGTAACGCGATCATGACGAGCATGGGAGCCAAAACGAAAATAACAACAGCCGTGAGCGCGCCGTGGCCCGTTCCTAGAAAGTGGTGATTTGCTGCAAAAAAACCAACCCCGCAGAGCGCGTTCAGAAAGAATCCAAAAACCACAGCGAGGACCACCCGCCCAATTCCCGCGCCCACGCCTTTGCCAATGGCAACGGCAAGTTGCTTGACGATATCCTTCCACCCCGGACCGTCTTCCACACGTGTACTTTATGTCGAGCTTGCCTTCTTGAGCCGAACGTTTATCGAGAGGACGGCACACGATGGCCTTCGCTGAACATCCGTACGCATCCTTTATTCACCGCGTCCAAAAACCCGCTCGCTACTTGGGAGGGGAATTTGGTTCCACCCAAAAACCATGGGACTCGGTGGATGCTCGCGTCTGCCTTGCGTTTCCTGATGTCTACGACATCGGAATGAGCCATCTCGGCTTTAAGATTCTTTATAAACTCCTCAACGACAACCCGCGCACCCTCGCCGAACGCGCCTATGCGCCGTGGGTTGATATGGAGGCCGAGCTCCGCCATCGGGGTCTTCCGCTTGTCAGCGCGGAGTCGGCACGTCCCCTGTCCGACTTCGACGTGGTTGGATTTTCGCTCCAGTTCGAGCTCACGTACACCAACGTGCTCCTGATGCTCGACCTTGGAGGAATTCCCCTCCGCACGTGCGATCGCAGCGAAGAGCATCCACTGGTTCTCGCGGGAGGTCCCACCGCTACACATCCAGAACCCGTAGCTCCCTTTTTCGATGCCATCGTTATTGGCGATGGCGAGGAAGTGTTGAAAACACTCGCGTTGACCTGGAGCGAGCTCAAGAAGAACGGTGTCAAGCGGGCGGATCGCCTGCGTGCACTCTGCGCGATCCAAGGTGTTTACGTCCCCTCGCTCTACCGAACACGCGTCGAACAAGACACGGGCTTCGAAGTGGTGGACGTGTCCGTTGTCCCCGAAGCTCCCATGCCGATCGTGCGTACGTTGGTCGACGATCTCAACGAGTATCCCTTTCCTGACGTGAGCCCTATCGGTGGACCGGAGGCTGTATTCGATCGCATGTCGATCGAAATTGCGCGCGGATGCACAGAGGGATGCCGCTTCTGCCAAGCGGGGATGATTTACCGTCCCGTGCGCGAGCGCGACCCCGAGCAAATCGTCGACACGGTGCTCCGCGCTGTGAAGAAAACCGGTTACGACGAGGTGAGCCTCACGTCACTATCAACAGCCGATTATTCGTGCATCGCTCCGCTCGTCAAAAAGGTAGTCGACAAGCTCGCACCTGAAAAAGTATCGCTCGGCGTCTCGTCGCTTCGCGCATACGGTCTCGAAGAAAACGTGCTTGACGACATGCAACGTGTTCGCGCGAGCGGTGTCACATTCGCGCCAGAGGCCGGCACGCAACGCATGCGCGACGTGGTGAACAAGAACGTCACCGAAGAGCAACTCATACAAACAGCCGAGCGCGTATTTTCGCGCGGCTGGAACTCGATGAAACTCTACTTCATGGTGGGCCTACCAACCGAAACCGAAGATGACGTGCGGGAGATCCCGCGCGTTGGAGGTCGAGCTCGCAACGCAGGCAAGCGCGTGAAGAAAGAGCTCAACGCCGGAGGTCCGCCCACGGTCACAGTCTCCGTATCGACCCACGTTCCAAAGCCCCACACGCCCTTTCAATGGTGCGCGATGGACACGCTCGAGCAGATTCGTCAGAAGCAATCGTGGCTCCGCGAAGAAGCAAAAAAGAGCCGCGTCGAGCTCAAAATGCACGACAGCGACACATCCTGGCTCGAGGGTGTCTTTGCGCGCGGCGATCGCCCATTGGCAGACGTGATCGAACTTGCCTACCTTCGGGGCGCACGCTTTGACTCGTGGGAAGAGACCAAAAAAATGGATCTGTGGGAGGCATGTTTTGCCGAACACAGCATTGAGGTCGGAAAGTACCTCGGAACCATCCCGGTGACCGCGCGCCTGCCGTGGGACCATGTCGAAGTGGGTTTGGAAGAGGGCTTCTTGCGTCGCGAGTACCGAAAAGCACTAAGCGATCGACTCTCGCCACCATGTGGCAAGGTTGCCGGCACCTTTGTTCACGCTCCCAACCTAGAGGAGGCGATAGCCGATCAACGTCGCCTTGTTTGTTACGACTGCGGCGTCGCGTGTGATCTGTCGGCCATGCGCGAAGAACGCCTTGTGTACCTCCGAAAGTTAGGAGCGACCGAGCCACGGCCACAAGCTGCAGCCCCCGTGCGTCGCGTTGATGCAACGAAGCGGCCTGTCCGCTTGCAACAAGACACGCCGCATCGGTACCGTTTCGTGTACACGAAGGTCGGACCCGCCGCGTTCCTGTCGCATCTCGATACCATTCGGGCGCTTCCGCGTGCGTTTCGACAGCAAGGGCTACCTCTGTATTACTCACAAGGATTTCACCCAAAGCCCGACATGCAATTCGGCCCAGCGCTT
>JAHFDX010000329.1 GCA_023248785.1 Myxococcales bacterium | reverse complement strand
CGCGGGCGTTACGGCGGAAACAAACCCGTTCGCCGCGGACGTCGTCGACTTCACCTTGTCGAGGTACTGTCGAGTGAAGCCTGGGCCACCAATTGTAACGGTTTTCGAGGACGCTTGGGCCGCATCGCGCACGCCGTCGACGGTTGCGTTAAAGAGCGCGAAAAAATCACTCTTCTTCCCCACCCAAAACATGCCGTCCGGTTCATTGAAGACTTCGACATGTGTAACGTCCACGGCAGCCGTTGAAGCAACGAACGAACCGATGATGTGCTTGTAGATATTCGTTGCGACCTTCGCCCAACTCGCGGTGTCGCCCGTATCGTTCGCACCGTTCCAGTTGTGACCGAGTCTCACGTACGGCTGTGCGCCCGTGGCTCGTATGGCAGTCAACGCTTCATCAAGCGCGGCAAATCGGTAATTTGTCGGATCGTTCACGGCTCCTGGATCGCGAACGGTCCATTTGAGATGGGGCGGCCCGGAAAGCGGACCACTCACAGTGCAACTTGTCTGCGTAACCGGTGCACCTGTTGCGTAGTTCTCGATCGTCGCATCTTTATAGATGTCACAAAGATCGATCGCGTCATCATGAAGGCGAACTCCGCTTACGCCGAACGCTTTGTAAGCAGCCCCAACATTGTAACGGATCCCGTTCTCTTTTGCGTCATACGCGAGGGGCTTTTTGTTAACACCGAAGAGGTCACGTATGGGCCCGGCGTTCGAAGACATGTCGATACTGACGACGAGATTTTGCGAAATGCGAGAGGAGGTGTCGGGTTGCGCGTTCGTGGCGGCGTCCGGAGTGAGCGCAGCGGTCGGCGAAGGGCACCCCGCAAGTACAACGACGGGCAGCAATCGCACGCATTGAGGGAACATGGCGGCACACAATACAGGTCCCACGCGCGCCTAAGGCTCTGAAAGTCAAATCTGTTACAGTGGCGCAGGCCAATGGACGTGCCTCCGACTCGTGAGCACCTGCATGGACTCGACGGCCTGCGCGCTGTCGCGTGCCTCGCCGTGTTTGTCGATCATGTCGAGCAGTACGCAGAATGGTTGAGCATGCCCCACTACTACGGAGTGTGGGTCCAAACCTTAGGACGCCAAGGCGTTGAGCTTTTTTTCGTGCTCAGCGGTTATCTCATTACGTACCGCATGCTACGCGAACGAAACGTAACAGGCGGTGTATCTATTATGGCCTTCTACGGCCGCAGGGCCCTTCGCATTTGGCCCCTGTACTACGTCACGTTGGCATTGGTGTTCGGCGTGTTGCCGTGGCTGGCTCACCACGTGGCCGGGCCTTTCCTACGCGAAATATCCGAGCCCTACGTCGACTCTCTTTTCGCACGAAACGATCACCGCTTCGTTTGGTACGCTGTACTGCTCCCGCACGTCGCCTACTTTACACAACCTTCCATTCTCTGCGGATCGCACCTGTGGTCTATCGGCGTCGAAGAGCAGTTTTACATCGCCTGGCCATGGCTCATGCGTTTCGCACCAAGAAGACCATGGGTCATGTTCACAGGCGTTGTGGCCGCAGCCTTCGTATTCAACGAAATCGTGTTTCCTTGGGGAGATGACTTGCGGCCATGGTTCAGCGAACGGGCGCTCGATCGGGCACGCGATTGGGCCGATCACGCACATGTCGAAGCGATGGCCATCGGTGCATTCGTAGCGTGGGGAGCCGCGCACGATCGTCCACTCCTGGAAAAGCTCGCGCGCGACCCGATCGTCCGTGCGTTCGCGTACATGGCGCTCCCATTCGGTTGGTATTTTTATCGCACATGGCATACCCAATTCGGCCCGGCATTCCTGTACGCGTTCGCGCTTGCCATGCTGTCGCACGGCCCAAAGAGTCGCTTTCTGGACTGGGCGCCCACGCGCGCTATCGGCACCCGAAGCTACGCGATTTACATGCTCCATCCTCTGTCACTCTGGATGACGGGACTCGTGTTCGAACGCGCTGGCTGGCTCGCAGCAACCTACGCGCGCTGGGGATATGCCGTGGCAAGCCTTGCGCTCACCGTAACCGTAGCGGCGCTTGCGCATCGCTATGTTGAACGGCCGATGTTGCGATTGAAGGATCGCTTTGGATTCACTCAGCGAACGGAGTCCGCCTTATTGGAGTGACCGCGCCCAATCGGCTCTGCGATCCCGCCATTCAAGAACCGAAGGACTTCGTTGGCAAATCGTGACGGCGCCTCGACCTGGGGATAGTGGCCAACACCCTCGAGCTTGATCAAGGTCGCGCGCGGGATCTCCCGAGCAAGTCGTTCCGCAATGGCAACCACGGCGATCGGGTCCACGGTTCCCCAAACCATGCGCAGCGGTACATTCGAATCGGACAAGGCTTCAAGCCACCGACCCTGAAATCGCTTTCGATCGTTGATGTATCCTATCGTCTGCGGAAGGCGGTCGATGCCCCCACGGTACGACAACTGAAGCCACATGTCGTCGATCTCACTGCTTGGCACCGGTTGGCCAAATACACGTTCTATCTGACGACGAAACGTGCGTTCACTCGAGAAGCGCACGAAGGCGGGCCCCAGCGGTCCCATGAGGATCCTCTGTGCAACTGTGAGCTGCGCAAGCTCAAGATAGAGACTCCCGTTGGCTAACAACAGAGACTGAATCTCCCACGGCAAAAGACCGCGGTTTTGCCGTGCGACGAGCTCACACGCAATGCTCGTTCCGACATCGTGAGCCACAAGGTGGGCCGCTTTCACTCCAAGCTCGCGTACGACGATGCTGGCAACATCCGCCTGTTCAAACAGCGAGTAACTGTACGAGGGCGGCTTCGCGGATAGACCAAATCCAGGGAAATCGAGGGTAATGACGCGGTGATTGCGCGACAACACAGGCAACATCGCGCGCCAATCGGAGGAGCTTGACGGAAACCCGTGCAGTAAAACGAGCGCGTTCTTGCCGTCGCGCGGACCGACATCAACCACAAACACGTCGAGCTTACCAACCGGACAAACTTGTCCTTGGGCCAACCAAGCCTGAAGTGAAGGATTGAGCATTGAGGGAGCTACGCAGGATACAGCAGGTGACTATTTTTTCGTTGCAACAAACGCCGAAACGCCCAAAGGCAAACTCTTTACCCACGTGGCCGTTCCAGCAAGGCGGGTCCCTTCGCTGGCCCAAGTTCCGCGAACGTGAAGGTCGGAAAATTGAGGGCACTGTTTCGTCACCTGAAAGTCGAGCTCACCGCCGTTGACAGCTCCCTCCACAGTTCCGTTGCACCCGTCACCCTCGAGCTTGAGCACTCCAGACAGAGTGTGAGCCTGCAACGCCGGAATAAGTGTCAGGGTACCTGAACGATCGCCGAGCACGATGGCGTATGTACCGACGAACTTCGCACGTTGTGACCCGTCCGGTTTCTTTTTTCCCTGCGTGCGGATCGTATCCATTTTGAGAAAAATGTTACCCCATCGGGTGTCTTGCCAATCCCACTCGCACTGCGGTCCGGAGAGCGCCCACACAAGAACCTTGTCCTTATCTTCCGCGACCGTGCGGCCATATCCACCACCAGCTTTCGACGTGACAACTTCTTTTCCGACGCAGCCATCCACAAACTCGTCCGAGAAGTTCAGAACCTTCTTCCACAGACCTTCGTCGTTCAGCCACTCGCGATAACGAAGCGCCCACACCGTCGTGGCACGCGTCGCCATAAGGACGGACTTCAGGTACCGCCGGCGAACCGCAGAATCGTGGTTGATCCCGCATGAATCATCGCAGTTCTTGAATGGTCCTGGTTTAAGTGACGAACATACTTGCCCACCGCTGCAGTGCCGTTGCCAATTGGGTCGCAACGATGCGGGTGAATCACCCTGGTCGGTGTGCAAATCAATCGAGGAGTGCATCCACACTTCGCTCGGCAGACTCTCAACCGTGATCATGGGAAACCCGAGCAATGGGGTCCAGTCCGTCTCGGGAATGTTGGAGTGCGTATACAAGTCCTGAATCATGTGAAGCGTGATTCCGAGCACGTTCAGAACTTTCTCGGCGCTCCCCTCTTGCTTCGCCTCAGCCAACACGGCCTTCGAGGCTCGCTCGAGCCACGCGAGTCCGTCCGCAATGGCTACTGCGTTTGGATAGCCCTGGAAGTGGAAATGGTCGCTTGTGTCTGTAATTTTGTCGTTCTTGTCGTTCGATGCCCACTTCGGCTTGTTCTGCATGTAGTCGACTTGGTAATTCGAAATTTGCGCGAGATTGCGTGCGCCTTTTCCAAAGCCCGCCGCCTGGAGGCCCACTTGCGTGGCCTCCACGTGGCCCTCGACAATGTACGCGTGTGCCGATGACGCAACCATGAACATGCCGATCAAACCAACGATTCTTATCTGTCGTTTCATGGTTGCACCTACTTCCTTTCCATGACGAAGGAGGTTTGCTTGTCACCACTCATTGCCGTTCCTGCAATCATGGGCGACTTGGCGTTTCCGATCAGATAGCCAGCAAAGTGTTGACTCTTTGCACCCGCTTTCACGAGATCGAATTCCCACTGGTTTCCCCAAAGTCGCCACGTAGAGACGACATACTTCGATCCGTTCTTGGTCGCCGTGCCGACATAGCGCCCGAACGGCATGGCTCGACCGTCAATCAAGGTGTGACTTGCGGGCTCGGCTTCATGGGTGAGCGTCACCGAATACACCTCGCCATTCACGTGCATCGAGTAGGATCCCGCCCACGCGGGCAGCGCCACGCTCGCCACCGCAGGCGCCTTCATTTTGCGCGACTTCGGCTGTCCGACCGTGACGTGATAGTGAATGCCGTACTCGGCATCTTCCCCGCGAATAAACGTCGTCGCGGGGAACGTTGTTCCGCGCTTTTGGTACAGGATCGGAAATTCGAAACGCTCCAGTGCGTAGCCGATTTCATCGTGCGCATTGGCCATGTCCATATGCTCGACGCTGCCCCAGGTGTTGCCCGGCTCCGCGTCGTCCTCTTCCCAAAGAGATGCGTGAAACCCGATGCTCTCGCCATATCAGACTGCCCGTGGTCCACCAAAAAAGGTGTTGCCGAGCGACACCGTCCTGCGCTCATTCATCCAA